>NZ_CP054045.1:0-73927 GCF_013282745.1 Yersinia bercovieri ATCC 43970 | reverse complement strand
CGCTGGAGCTTACGCTGGTTGTTTGTTGTGGTACTTGACCATATTCAAATTTATCACTGGCTAATTGGCCTTCACCCTGTTGTGAACGTATATGTGCATTTTCTTGTGCTGATAATGAACGATAATTATCAGGAGCGGTGTAGGTGCCTGGCTGTGAATATAATCCGTTTTGCTGATTATAGTCTTTATCTCGCCCAGCTTGGGCTGATCCTGAAGACTCCTTCATTGTCTCATTCGCTGAATTTCTATACTCCTGTTGGTAATATTGAGAATAGTTGTCGGCAACATAATCTTTGACGTAATTATCTTTATCGGCCCCGTGCAAGCCTTGCTTATCAGCTTCTGCCATACCTGCTTGAGACATCGATTCGAGCTGGTGTTTAAATTGTCCGGCTCTTTGATTGTAATGGTCTTGATCGGTTGTAGACCCTTCTACTGTTGCTGTAGCACTGGCCCCGAATCCAAGAATACCCGAGCCAGGTGTTCCACCGGTAAGTGATGTACTTGCCGATTTATGTACGCTATCCATTTTGGTTGAGTTGGTAAATGGCGTTAAGGATTCAGCACTGAAGTGCGCCAAATCATTAATAAACTGTCCTGATTTTGGTGAATTACGTTCACTTTGATCGATAAGATTACGAACGCCCTCTTTTGTAGACAGCTGGTTGCGTTGGCTCACGGCAGAACCGGCATCAAGCCCTTGGTTAATGCTGCTCTGGCTATTGTAAGTTGCGCTACTGTCTGCACTGGTACTTTGTCCTGAATGAACAGCGGATGTTCCAGTCACATTGCCATCTTTACCGGAAATCATTGAGAAGTCGGCCCGACCGCCACTGTCTAAGCTATTGAGCTGTTCTTCATTAATAATGCCAGCCTTATGCAGCCCTTCAGCATTATCTTTGTTAAGTGCCATATGATGGTTAGCACCGGCTTCAGCCCTTGCTCGATTATCTTCACCGTCCATAGCGTCAGACAATTTGCGGTTTGTTTCATTGGAGGCCACTGTATTAAAGCCTTCTTTGTAGCCGGTGTATCCGGCAACTTCTTGCGGTACAACTCCCTGCTCGGCAAATGCTGCTCGTTCGCCATGCTGTGAAGCCACATGCTGTTGAGCATCATAGGTTGCCGTGTCGATTACTTTCTGACCGTCATAGCCGTTAGCTGCCAAGCTAGCTTGAACGGGAGCACTGTTAGCGTCAGATAAGTGTCTACGAGCTTCAGGTATTGTACTGCCTGTTTCAGCACTGATTGTTTCGACTTGATCACGCTGGCGCTGATTATCAACCAGCCCCTGAGCTTTAGATTCACCCGTATTGAACTGTGTGCTGCTCTCTATGCCACTGAGAGAACCAAAGGCATCTCTTGTACCTCTGGCTTCACCGATGTTCTCAGCGCTTCTTACGCTGCTAATTTCACTCTGACGAGATTCAACATTGCTGAGGTTATTACCCGCTGCATCCATAACCCCTTTAGATTCACCAGCTTGAGTGGCTTTACTAACAGCGGTATTAAATGCGGTTTTATTGCCAATGTTATCCAGCGAGCCGAAGGCTTGCTCAGTCCCTTTGGCCTCACCGGTTTCAGTGGATTTACCGATAGCTGAGTTGTAAGTGGCCTGATCAGTGACACTCATATTCATTGCTGAAGCTGAGTCTTCAACTCCACGGTTTCGACCAATGTCTCCTTGTGTCGATACAGAAGAACTTTCAGATGCAGCAGTAAAGGCCGATTGTCCAGGTTGTGTGGCCTGTTCTGTTCCCCGCACATTACCGGTAGCAGCACCGGCGCTTACCTGGCTCATTCTTGTCGTTGCTGAACTGAGATCGCCACCAAGTGCATCAACTTGTGCATTATTGGATTTAATTGAACTTAGCTCACCAGTTGCCGACCCTCTGGCCATCATGTCGATATCACCAATATCAGCATAGGCTTTTTGTGAAGCCAGCCCCGATTTCGCGCCTTCGATAAGTCCACCGCGACCTTCATTAGTAAGGCTTCTTTCTGATTCATTACTGGCCCGATCAAGTTGTTGCATCGACTTGCCGGCGAATGATGTAAGTCCATATGCACTTACCCCGAAAATCCCAGCAAACAATGTCGCAATATAGATCGCGTTAGTTCGGGCCGAAGCTAGAACTGTCATGGCTTTTTGTGCACTGGTTGGTGCTAATTGCATAGCATCCAAGCCGAAGCCCATTGATTTTACTTCCGACATCACCGTTAGAATTTCATCAGTGGAGGCTTGTAACAACAGCGTATCTGCTACTTGCCACGCAGTAAGAAATATCCACATACCGAGTAATAGAGTTAACGCCTTGCCCATCAAAGGAGTGACAACCAGAAGTATTAGCATCGGCGTCATGGAAAGGATAATTGCCATCACCCCAGCCATTATGGTTGTTAGCCATTCTGGATTGGTTGAAGCATCCGATAACGCAGAGTTAACCATTGAGCGGTTAGCCAGCATAGTTCCGGCTACTTCAGGGTTTTGTTGTACTAAGGCATCACTGATTGCTTGAGATACCATAACCCCCCCGATCGCGGCGTTAAGAGTCAGGGTGGTGTTTCCGTACACAGTCTGCAATGTGTCTTCCATCCGTCCTTTACAATCGACATATGAAGCCGAATTTGCGGAGTTATAGCCTAATTTGGAACAGATATCCTTCAACCGAGAATCGTAGGTTGTTGGGGAACCCATAGCGCTTTGAAGATTACTGTAGGCCGTGGTGCAACTTACGGTTGAACCTCCAGGGTCAGCTGCTGAGTACCAGGTAGTAAAGACCGCAGGATTACGCAGAGCGCTTAACGTGGTGACGATATTAAATGTAGTATTACCGGTTTTTAAATTATTAGCGTCAAACCCTCTGGTTTCAGCAACCGGTGAACATTGTCGCCACATTTCGGTTATTGATTTACTGATATAGGGATCAAATGATGCGCCGTTGCGTGTCATGAGCGCCATCAGCACCTTGATTGGCATTCCTTCACCACTGAAACGCGTGGTCGTGGCTGTGTTGGTATTCGCCATGTTAGTAAATGCCTGATAAATCAGGTTCGTCCCACCGGCGACAAAGGTTATAAAATCGGGAATTCCGCTTACCGGCTGGTACTGGTTACGAGTCTGATCATAAATATGTATGGTGCCTTTCGGCACCATCAAACCAAACCATATCATCGTACCAATCAAGGTGTAAGCTAACCAACCTAGCCCCATATTACCCTTGCCGGTTTCTAGTAGTTCTATGCTTCCTTTGGCTGCGCGGTACATGAGTCCAGAAACGATCCCAAATACCACCATTGCCGCCATCAATGATGAGTATTGGCGGTCATTAAACATGAACTTAATACGTGTAAAGGCATTAACCACAGTAGAGAAACCGCCTTGGACGACGTACTCCATATCCAGAGATGCGAAACTAACGCTAGGAATCAGGATGATGAGTAGCAACAGATAGGGCTTCATTTCGCTAGCTCCCCTGCACGTTGCCGCTGATCTCGCATTTCTTGCTCACGAAATGTTTCGATAAAGCCGGAATTCAGCATGTAGCTTTGTAACCGGCTGTTATAGGTCGCTTCAACTTTGACGCTACTATCTCTGGCTTGTTGAATAAGATCGCCAAACTTTGATAGCGCCGGTGCGAATAAATCCATACGACATGGTTTCTTCGCATTATTCGGATCAGATAGCGGGGATGACATCATTTCGTTAACAGCGTCAAAAGCACTTTGGGTATTCCGATATAAGTCAGAGAAAATATAATACGAGTAATTCAATCCAACTAATTCAGCCAAAACATTCAACATGACATCATCTTGTTTACTGGTAATCGCTTGTTTAAGAATTGAATAAACAGGCAGATTAGTGGAGTTAATAAACTTAACTTCATCCGTCCCTAGCTCTTGCCCTGCTTTCATTTTATTCAGCACTTTTTGCATTTTCGCAAAAACAATATCTCTGACAGGCTTACTGCTGGAAGGAACACACTGTTTATTAATCGTTTTGACAAAAGAGCGGCCCGTTAACATATCATCGAGGCTGTACTTCTGGTTTTGAGGGCAACTTGGTATAGAGACGGCTACCGGAATACGATCAGCGGTCTTAGACTCAATCCAGACATCCCCAAGATACCCACGGATAGTATCTGCGTAGTTACCAAGCCCTACTTTCTGCGCGGCCCGTTCGACGATAGAGCCATGTTGCATTAGGTCTTTGAACTCAGCTGGACAGCCTTCAATCATGCTCTTCAGGTCTTGAGTTGGCTTATTGTCATTGGCCTTAATTTTTGATGTCGATTCCGTCCAAAGCCTATCACTAGCTTCATCTAAACTTTTCGTGCCGGTCATTTCAGTCCAAAGACCTTTTAAAGCTTCGGCATCTTGTGTAATTGCAGCGGTCGCAATAGGTTTTGCCAGAGCACATTCATTCAGCTGAATACCGTTTAGGAAGTTAGTGATCTGCTCAATTTTGCCGAGTGTATCTGCACACTCTTTGCACATTGTCTTAAGGGCCATATCAAAAGCAACATACGGAGCTGCTTGCATGGCACGTTGTGCTTTTTCTACCAGATAATCAGGATCGAGGAATGAGAACCCCCCTAAAAATGCATCTATACCACCACAACCAACGCTAAGTTTGGGCGGGGAGATTGTTATAGGGTAATCAGTCGATGAATTGTTACGGGCAGAGAAGCCCCCCATAGTGTAATAGCCACGCTTTTGTGACTCAAATGAGCTAGGCGTATCATAGACTGCATTATCAAACCATTTATCAGCCCAATTATCAGCATTTGCAGCGGTGATATATAGGCTGGTCAGAGTAAGAATTACTATTTTCTTAATATTTATCATGACCGTTCCCTATTGACGCTTTAAAGGGTCAAAGAAGCCGCCTTGCTGCTGCTCGTTTGTATAGAATTGCTGCGGCTTAATTTCACCGCCAAATAGACGAGTGATGCGGTAAATGTTCGACCGTAGATTGCTAAGAGAATCCACACCAACAGAAACCGGCATCCATTGTTTTGAGTCGCCGTTTTTGCGAATCAATACAGTCACCGGCGTCCGGTCAATATTGAATTTTGTGCGCGATTGAGGTTCTTTTATGATATCGACTTCTTTGATAATCCAGCCCGACTCCCGTTGGAAGTTTTCAAGTATTTGAGATTGCTGGACACAGAAACCACATGCAGGTTGAGTGAAGAACAACAACGCGTATTCTTCACGGGCAGCTTGCAATTTTTTGGTCACATCATTGTCAGTACGACGCTTTTTCTCTGCGTTACCAGGGTTGGTAATGGGGTAGTCTTGAGCGGCGTTCAATTCTGGCTTATCCAGCATCACGAAACCCGTAAGGTTGGTAAAAGCAGATGATTTGCGACGAGCAACATCGAGGACTTTGTAATAGTCCATTGTGGCTTCAGGGGACAGTTTGAAGACGGCATAATCTAAGGTGTCATCCAGTAGGGCTTTTAGTTCTTTAGGATGCATTTGAAATAGCGCTTCAGCTGAGGGAATGGCTGGGCGTGGATATTTCTCATCAGATTTTGTTTCTGTTTTTGTCGGTACGTCATACCAAAAAAGACCACGTTTTGGTGTTTTAATCAGCGATGATGGTTGAAGAGACTCAGGTAATGAAAGTTGATTAGGCATAGAAGCATGCGCAGCGCCAGAAGAGCCAAAGCTAACAAATAGGCTGAAAACTGAAGTGATAAGTGAGTTAATCATCTTATTTCCTTACTTTTTCTTTAGAGTGACGGTTGCAGTGGTCTGTTCGATTTTCTGATAGTTACCGGTGACTGAATCAACCGCATCAGTAATAGGAAACAGTGGGAATACAGCGGCGTTGCCATGCGTTGCACGGTTGACGCCAGTTTCCAGCATTAACACTTCACCCTCGTATCCCTCTTTAGTGATGGAGAAGACAGAGCTTCGTGGGGTCGCCTCAACAGTCAGTGGTGTTTGCCCCAATAATTCACCGCTTCTGAAAACGTTGGCACCTTCTGGATTGCTATGAATGGTGACTGCGACAGATTTCTCAGTAAGAACCGTTGCGCATCCTGTGGTTGCTAAAACAAAAGAAAAACAGGCCGTGACTAATAATGCTTTAGCAATAGATTTATTGATGAATTTCATGATTTTTCCTTTTTTGTGCATGCACAATGATTCAAATAATAGGGATGAGTTTTTCTGTTTTTTGAATATCAAAAAGCCCCCAATAGCGGCTATCGAAACTATTAGGAGTATCACCAACTAAAAAAGCTTTACCGGCAGGTATGATGCCAGTGAAAGAGAATACGGGGAGAGGCGCCCCTTGAATATCACGTTCTAAAGCAATGGCAATAAGCTGACCATCGCAATAGAAGTGTTGGTTAATTCGCTCAAGCCTTTGCCCTTCGATACAACCAATTCGCTTGGTTAGTTGATCTTTAACGTGAGGTAAATATGGGTGCTCTAAAGTGAAAATAACGTAGTCACCCGCTTGCTTTGGGTGAACACCCGTTTTAATAAAGGCATGGGGTAACACACTACTGGTCAGTGGAATATTGATATATTTGAAAGCAGAGTAAATAATAAACATGATTGAAATAATAATCATGACATTAAAGTATTCTCTATTATAAGTATCCATTATAGCCCCCGAATGACTTTGATAAGTGATTCATACTTTTTATTCGGAGTGATTCGATTCATGGCTTCTAGCATTTTAGCAATAGAGGCATCACCATAAATAATAGTCTCTGCTTTCTTCATTAATTCCAGACCATCACAATAACTATTAATATTCATATCTGGCTGGAAGATCAGCGCAGGAACAACTTTAATGTCATATTTTTTAAATAGAACCGGATCAATCAGAACTTGAGTTGACCACATTTTGCATGATGTTGTATCGCAGGTCTGGTTAACCGCCAGGATCTCGCGGCTCAGCTTCATGGTGTCGGCAATACGACTAATTCCACCAACCGCGCCTCGTAATACCATAACCCCCCGACTTTAGACAAATCCCGCGCATAGTTTCGTAGGGTATGGATAGGCATACTGCTAGACACAAATAGCACCAGTTGGTCTTTGACCAATTCAGGACGTTCTTCTTGTTGCTGTTTATCAGGGTCTAAACCGGCTGTTTTAAAAACCTGCTGCTGTAGGTCTTGTTGCTGCTGCTTAAATTCTGATGATTTGGAGTAGCTAGCTATGTTTTCGGCAAAACTGTTCATTTCTTTATTGCTAACCCGATGATCAACTGCGGATTGTGCCGCTTTCATCATTTCAGGTGAGAGAGCAATCTCTTGTGCATGCACAAAATTAGTCGTTAGCGCTAACGATATGGTGATCAATAGTTTTTTCATTAGTAAGCCCTGATGCAACAATCTTTCTTTTCAAACATCATCCACATGAAATTATCTTTAAGTGGGTCATGTTTGCCGCCAGTCCATAACAAACCCTCACGTCCTATAGGCAGACATGCATTAGCGCGGGTTGGCCTCATAAGCTGTAACTTAAAGCGGTCTTTTTTCCAGATAGGGGCCAGTTCGCGATAGCAGCCATCATCTGAGGTATTCCACAACAAACCTAACCGGCCCATAGTGAAAATTGAGCGAGCAGCGATACCAGCATTAGCTTCGACGAAATCGGTGCTAGTGATCGAACCAGACAGAGGATAGACGTTCCCCCAACTCCCCATACACCAGAACAATGCATTAAGAGGCATGCCATAAGTGCCAGCGATTGCATCGGCAGAACAGGCAATTGTTGCCACCGGATTAGCAAAAAGCAGGGCTTCAGGGTTAATAATCAGACTGAGTGCTTCATTGTTCCATTGCGGTAAGATCTCCGTCATCATGGCGACATCAAAACCTTCGTCATCTAGGCAGGGGATGTCATAGAACATATTCAAAATTTTCCAGGCAGGAAAAATAAAGTAATGTGCCTGTTGAAATACGCGTTTACTGGTATTGGTTTCGATGTAGCCGCCGGCAAGAGTGCCAGGCACGGGTTTACTCAGTTGAGTTCCTAGCGGCATCATGCAATAAGGGTCACTGACCGTATCGATTATGCGCTTAGGTTCCCAAAAGGAAGTTTTAAGGCCAATCATCGGGAGTGCGGCCCCTTTACAGACACAAACAGGACTTTGACTATTCGAGGGGTTCTCTTCACCGCCAACAACCTGTACCCCAGCTATCCGCATGGGGAAAATACAGCTCCAGCTAATATCTGTAATTGGGTTTATAAATGATGATTTGCAGGTTGCGTGTGCGGGAGAGACTAAGAAATCCATTACCGAACCGACTACTGACCACGCCAGTTTTTTGCCATTAAAATCAAGCAGAGCCTTATCTTTAGCATTTTCAACATGCTGTTTAGAAAACTCTTGAATGATTAAGTGCTCCCCTTCCTGTTGAATGATGGAAGGGACAACTTTGATATCAAGGCGTTGTTGTAAGTTCTTATCGAGGATGAAGGCATTTCTACCGATACGCTGGCTAACTTCAATAACGTCACCACTTGCATAAATGATCATGTCAGATTCAGTTGCTATTGACTTAAGCCAGTCTTCTTGTCCTTTTTCTACAATAATTAAACGTTGCGGGAGTCGAACATGTACCAGTGGGTTAAAAGTGTAGCCTTTCGGAAATAGTAAACGTCCATCCTTATCTTTCACTTCAAAAGGTGCAGAATAGAACGGTATCACCTTACGAGTTTTATCTTCCTGAGTGGTTGGTAGTGGAACCCCTTTGAATGCGCCCCACTTTTCACGATCTTTGTTGAGTTCTTTTTGCCAATCGACGTTAGCAACACGCTCTTGAATTTGTTCCAAAGCATCGGGTTCACTGATGCTATAAAGTTGACCGATAACGTTCTGTGAGGCTTCAACATGTGAAGATAGCAGCATCGCCACGAAAAAAGCCGATACTGAGAGTGATGATTTCATACTTCCCTCATTTCACTATGATATATATATTTATCATAGTTTAAAAATGAGATTACTGATAGTAATTTGTATCATTCATTTATGTAAGGGATACATGTTTTTTATGTATCCCTTACTGTGTGATGCATGTTTTTTTAGTCTATCTTAGGTGCGTTCTATAGAAACAAAGGTATGTTAAATACGGAGTTAACCATTCGTGTTTGTTCAATGGAAAGGCTTCTATAGGTTGACGAATGGGCCTCTGCCATATCGACCAGATCATTAGAATTGGTATCAAACGTAGTATTGACTGCTGATATTTCATCTATGACATTAGAAATGATGCAAGCACTATCAATACTCACATCTGGTTTTATTTGATAATAAAAATCTTTGAGTTTCATTTTCATATCAAGTCCTAGAAATCAATTTGTTTTATCATAAAAGTCTTTGATAGTTTCGCTTATCTCGCCTTGAATCTGGTCTGTAACCTTCTTGGTCATATCTTCAATGTATTCCGATAAATCGATTTTAGAGAAATCAACAGATTGGAATTCATCGGGGGTAAATCCGCGACATTGAGGGGATTTAGCCGTACCAAAATCACCGATAGTGCTGAGCTGCGGCCTGCCTTGTTCGTGGATAATCCGCGCGAGCATACTGTTAAAGCAACAGTATGCTTCTGCTTTTTGAACGCAGCCCAGCAAAGGGACTTTCTTCTTACAATATTCACCAACATAGTGACAGTAGCCGCTGCTGGCGAGCATAGCTGTTTCCATTGATTCTTGGTCACAAGCTTGCATGAAGTATTCCATCGCAAAATGGAGTGCCACACTGATTGCCAGGCTGGTTGGGTCAAAAGCAACAAGCATCTGCCCTTGCATAGCAGAACCGGCGAGAGTAGAAGCTTGGCTAACGGTTTTGCCAGCGGTAATTGCTGCGTTATAGGCTTGATATCCTTTTTGTGCGACGTCATACATTTTACTTATCGTAGCCATACCGCCAGCTATTGTAACCAGTGAACCTGCGTTATCTTGTAAAGCGTTACCTTTATTTGCACAGCAATTTTTGTATCCCGTTGACATACCAGAAGGCAAACAACGTTGGCCCCGACCGGAAAAAATATATAATTGGTCAAGGCAAATACCGTCTTCAGTTTTCTTTCCATCGTTAACTAACATACCGCCGTTAATATCACCTTCATCAATGGGTTTATTAATATCAACGTTAATGCATTTATTTGGAGAGCAGGAATACCCTGAACCATCATTAACACAGGCATTGCCATTACCGACAGGACAGGTATAAGTGACATTGCTAAAAATGCATTTATCTTGTTGAGCATTGTATTCAATAAATCCGTATTTTTCTGTATATCCGGCAATTTTACAGTCAATAACTGGCGAAGATGATGTTGGATTACCATTTTTAATCAGAATAGAATACCAGTTAGTATTGGAACCACCAGTAAACATATGCTTACCAAGCTTAGCAGTAAAATATTTCGTGTAATCTAATATTAAGTCACTACACATTATACAGTTAGATGTTGATTTATAAACGTTGAACTCTTGGCCTGAACCAACCAGTGCCGAGTCACTAGGGCTACTCTTATACATATCAAAAAAATCTGAACTAGGATTATAGCTAGCCGCCCATACTATAGGTTGAAATGGACTATTAGGCTTTTGACTAGTTATAGAAGAGGCTAATTGAACGTAATACTCATTCCAAGATGACTGACCAATACACATTGAACCTTGCAGAGTCGTACCTGTTGGGCAAACTTTGTTCGGCGGTACAGCGATATTCTGATCTAACTTGTCACATGACAGTTTCCCAATGGGGCAGAGACCTGGGTCATTGCCGATGCAAGTTGCTGTCTCACCTTCATCTCCTAAGTAACCATCATTATTTTTGTCAATGCCACAAATAAGATTTGAAGCAGCAAGCGAACCACTGGAAAATAATATAGAAAATACGATTAGAAATATTTTAATCATGCCAGCCTCAATTTGATTCCACAGGAGTGCCATTAGGGTTTTTTATTTCGCCTGAGCTACATATCATGTCTTGTCCTGCTTGCCGCATTGTTTGCATAATAGCTGCTGCTTCTGCAAACTCATTAATACACTGACAGGCTTTAACTACATCCTCATCGAAATCGGTTACACATTTATTATCAGTCCCACATTCGTGATAGTAATAATTATATACTTTCTGGCCTGGAGTTTTATTTTTATCAACTTGACCAGAGACTGACATATCAGGGGTGGTTTTCTCTTTTCTCGTTTTACAGACATTGACGCATTCATTGACCGTAGGTAATTTAGGCCAAAATAAATCACCTTCACCTAATGTGACTTTTCCATTTTCTGAAAACATTTTGTCTTTATAGTGATCCGGTTTTACGTTGTCTTCGATATATCCCTTACGCTCAATAATTTTAGATGTATCGTAATCATTTTTTGTATTGCAACGATAGACTCTCTTTTTAGTGAACCAATCGCGTTTAACTTCAATGCTACAGAAGTTACCATTTATCTTGTGTGTTTGTGATAAGGGCTTAAGGCCAGTATTTATGCCACCAATAAATGACTTGATGCCGTCAATTTCTTCCTCTACCAGCTTACAGGTCGAGTCATTTTCATAGGCAGTACAAGTATCAGAAATAGATTCAGCTCCTAATTTGCAGCTCATATCCGTCTTAACGCGTAACAATGCATACCCTTCTCCCGCCCCGCTAACTTCAACACGGATTTTGAACTGAAGGGGGCCAGGATTTTTCATATACTGCGCAAAATCCATGTTTGGATTTACGTTCCAACTTGTCACTAGCTCACATGCCCCAGGCACGGGGCCAGCATCAGTCCAGTTACCGTAAGGGCCATTCCATGCAACCTTGTCACCTACCCAAACTTGCATCCAGTCATCAAATACGGCATTGATTAAGGTTGCTGTTTTAATACGGGAGGGATCTTTTAAAATGAAATTACTTTTAACCTCATAATAGCTACAACTACCTTGCCAGTAGTCGTTGCCGAGTCTTCCCAGTACCAACTGAAGACAGTCGGTTCCGCATTGAGTTACCTGCCCTTCACCGCCATCAAACTTGATGATTTCATCTAGAGTTGGCTCATCGATGCCAACATTACGGCGCACTTCGCAACGTCGGGTTTCAGAAGTTTCATTTGGGTTTAAACTGCCATTAACGATGGCTTTATACGCATCAGAACTTTGAGTTGAATTAGCCGCATCGTCCTTCATTTTTGTTTCGTTGTTCTGGTATGTCAGTAGCTGGGAACCATCGGGGCTGTTAAAGAAGCCGGTAGAGTCGCCAACATTGCATGAACCCGCGTCACCACCAACAAATGACGCGATAACACCGTCAATCTTGACATCAGAAAGGGTGTACCAAGGATTGACAGCAGCCAAGGCTTGAGACGCCCCACCGCCAAGGTTACGGAGAATTTGCCCCATGTTCGTCCAAGCCAAATTGCTGCCGCATTTATTATTGATGCAGTAACAACCACCCAGATCTGTTAGGGCTACTCGCTTGCGTCCTAACTGGTAGCTCTTACTGTCAGCAGTCCACGCCCAGGATGTACAGGTAGTAGTGTTATTGGGGTCAGTACAAGTCATAAACCCATTGGAGCATACTGCGGATACGTTCCAATTAGGGGCCATTGTGATATCAAGCTTGCCGTCCATATTGGTATCTTGCATAACATTCAGAATGGTTACGTCACCGCCAGCGCCTGGTTGAACCAGCATTTTCATAAACTCAGATGTACCTTTACAGACCGCCTTACCATCAAATGACTGTTTCCCATCGAAAGTAGACATCTGGCCTTGTCCGTTCATTGGACTCAATAAGGAGTTATTAATAGTTGAAGCTGAGTTGGTTTTACCTTTGACGACACCGCTAATATCATTGGCAATTGAATCAACTTTGTCTTGTGAGGCTTTACTGATGCTTTCTTGTTTTTGTGCATGCACAAAAAAACAGGGCAGCAAGGCCGCCCATATGATTATTGAAAGTTTATTCATCCTGAACCTCATCTTATAGCGTCACGCCGGATAACTGGCGCAAAGCATCCACAGGTTGGAATCCACGCTGGATAAGAGTGTTGTATTGGGCTACGTCATCACCGTCCGAGGTATTAATCCAATAACGCCATTTATCGACGCAAAGACGCGCTACGCCCATTCCTAAAGGACTATCAATGAAGACCTCACCATAGCGAGGACGTGCATTTTTGACTGATTCTAGGAGTGTGAGTGGGAAGCCACCTTTAATACCAGGTAGGACGCCTTTTGATACTGCTTCAGCGTACATTTTAGATTCAAGGTAATACTTGAACGGGGCGTTAGCTTGCGCAACTTGGCCCAGCCCTTTTAGCAGTAAGAGATCAAGTGGGGATTGAAGTACAATGCCAAATGCACCACGATATTTACGTGCTCTACGGTAGCCTTCTTCAACCATCGAGGCGAGTCCGTCCATAGAAATATTACCCTGCTGTTTAACCATTGAGGCAATCTCTTCAAACAGAATAAAACTTTTTTGGCTGCGATCAGAAAGGTACAAGTCTTGGGTCATGGCATTCATAACTTGCATGATCATAGGGAAGAATAATTGTTTCTGACTTTTCAACTTCTCTAAATCGACGCAGACAAATTCATCTTGAGAAATATTAAATTCAGATTTTCCAATGAAAAATTCTTTAAATTGCCCAATGCTGCTAAAACTTTTTAACTGGAATGCTAAGTGTTGTGCTTGGCTCTCTATTTCTTGAACAGCTGAAGCGGATATATCTTGCCCTGATTTCCACTCGCCACTTCTTAAAAAAGCAATGATATCGTCAACGCCGCTTTCTTGATTACCTTTTTTGTGGCTTGCATGGCAAGCTTGATCAAGTAAATTGGCTTCTACTTCATTTACAGTCTGACCAGTAAATGAATAAGCACAGGAAGAGTAAATAATTACTGCTGCCGATATACTTTGCTCAAGGTCTTCAATATCTTTGGCATAAAAATCAGAAGGATTCATACACATTGGTTTATCTAAGGCAAAGTCTATATACCGTCCTTTCCGTATATGAGTTAGCTTTTTATAAGAAGCCCCGAGATCCGCAATTCTTATTTTTGCCCCACATGATGCGTAGGAATCAAGTAGGTCATTAAGTAAAAATGACTTACCACCACCAGTTTCAGCCACCACATAGAAGTTATGAGAGTTGACACGTTTATCAAACATATCCAGGCCAATAAACTGTCCCTTTCTGCCAATATAAGTTTGTATTGGTTTTCCGCCCCCCCTGAAGTCGCCCTGAACTGGTAAGAATCGGGCAATATTTTCATAATCAGAAAAAAAGAAGCGATCCATGTTTTTTAGATTGTTATCTATATTATAAAAGCCGAAAGGTAGTGCAGTTAGGTACATCACCTTGGACATGTTAGTCTCAGGCATTAACTCAAATTTATGATTTCCCCATAAGTCCTTAGCCTCAGAAACAGCGGCCCTAACGTCCTTTTTAGTCTTACCAAAAACCCAAAGCTGTGGAATGAAATAGGCAAAATCACCGCCTTGAGCGAGAGTTTGTTGCATTTGAGAAAATTCATTAATGCGTTCTTTTAGCGCAAAGACTAACCCAGCGCCAACTCTCTGGAACATGGTTTGAGACGCTTTATTAGCAATCTCAGTTTGCAAATCATCGTAGATAATGGTGAGTGTATAAAGGAATGGGTACTTAATCTGGCCCCGATCATCAATAACCCCCTTATACCCACCGAATAGCTCGTTAGTACGAAGTGGGTTATTGTCTTTCTGTGGAATAACGTTAGGAAATAGGCATGTACCGTAGCGATGACCAAGGATATTGGGTGTTACAGAAAAATCTTGTAGGGGTTCATGATATCCATCGTTGTCAAATGAACGGTCGTAAGCAGGATCATTAGACATCATCTGCTTAGCGAGTGGTCGTTGTGGATCGTACTCACCGGAAAATTTTTTTCCGCAGAAAAACTCACTCATCCAGCGAATAAGTTCGGTGGCCCCAAGTCTACGCGGGGCCATACCTGCGGTGTCAAAGATCTGCTCAATCGAGGAGAGCAAATCTTCCCTAATCATCTCTTCACATTTTAGTGTATAAAAAACACGAAAATTACGAACAGGGATACCATTCATCTGGGGGTGAATACCACTCTCTGCACCATTACGTAAATATTGAGTGGTATTTTTAACGTTCATATCGGTAATAGGGTCACCCTGAACGCGACAGGCGGCATACTCATCAAGTATATCGTCTAAATTATGGTCAGGATAAAGTATCCATTGTCCTACGGTGCCTTTGGGGTAACGTGTTTTAACAATATTGTGCAGTTTGCCAAGCTGATCTTCACCGACAAATGGCAGCGGAGTTAATTCCCAAATCCAACCTATTGTGTTATCGATATTAAAAAATGCTTTTGACTTAATTTTCTCACCTGATTCAGTTTCTATTTCTTCTTTGTAAGAAACAAATGGAAGAAAGCTTGAAAGAGAGTCTCGATCATTTAAGTCAAGGATATTATCTGCCGTAGTATGATTACGTAAGAAGATATACTTATCCATTAAATCCCCAATTACATTTAACATTATTTCGCCCCCATTAAGAACTCGGGTGATTGAGCGTCTGCTTGTAATTGATAGCCAGTGAGGACAAACTGAGAACCCTCAAGCATAGAGAAAACATAGCGAGGCATATAGGCAACAGAACCGTCCATGCTCGGGGAGTAAGACATAATTAAAGTTCTGACCACTTTAGCTGGCTTCACTACCGGTGTTTGTGGCTGCGCAATTAATTGTGTGAGTTGCTGATAAACACGGTCACGATATTTGTCATAGGCCACAGAGCTATTGGCGGCAGTAGCACCGGTAGCCGCTTTAGCGGCAGATGCCTTTGGGTCATCCTTTACTCCACTGTCTGTGATTTCCTTGCCTTTATTAATACCCGTAACCGCCTCATCATATGCGTCAGCTGAGGAAATACATTTCCCATATCCATCTTCTAATTTACAGGCGAAATCATTGTGATAAGGAAGAATACCGCATCCAGATAAAATCAATACAGGAAGAATAATTGCGATCTTAATGAGTTTCATACTGTTACCCTATTTGAATTGAGTTATTTAATCCGAACTTCTTTAATTTCAAGCGTTGCGGTTTCTTGAATAAACAACATGACATCTTTACCCGAACCTGTTTCCAGGGCTGGTGCTGTTTGTTTGGCGAGGTCTAATAGATATTTCCCGACTTCACTTAAGCCACCGGCTAAACCTTGTGTTGCTGCCGTCTTAGCGAGATCTTCATTTTTAATGGTATTCACGGAGCCTAAAGCGGAGACGTTTTGGGTAACACCTTGTGAGCCAACTACGTTAGCAAAACCCTCAATGCTTTTTGCAAATATAGTAGAAGCAAGCAATGGCCCCGCACGGGAAACGACACGAGCGGACATATCACGTTTACCATCACGATCAGAGACAAATCCTTTTATTGATCCTTCAACGATGAACCTCTTGTCTCTGGTTATACAATGCATGCTGATTGGCAGTGCAATGATACGTTCCATCGATAGGTTGCCGGTGACGTTAGCCACAGAGAAGCAACCAGAAAGATTCATTTTAATGAAGTTAGGCAATTGCGCCGGTGCTTGAACCCTAAACATTACTGTTTGGGGATTTTCTGCGCCAAATTCGCCGGTTAACGCATTAACGCCTACTAAAAGGTGGGCTTTCATAAATCCAACCGGCAACTGGATCTGGTTCTTTTTTTCGGTATTTACCTCTGCCGGAGGCTGGGTAAATGCACTGTTATCTATCGCAATATCACCTAGCCAAATAGGGCCAGCATCGGGCGGCGTAGTCCCATCTACCGGTGTACTATTGTCTGAAGATACCGGTGAAGACTCACTTAAGGGTTGAGGATATGAAAATTCAACCGGATTTCCAGTAGTTGAACCCAGTTCATTATTCTCTTTAACAGGAGAAATATTTGCTTCAGCTAAGTTTACTGGTGGTGTGGGAGCAAGTTTAAACTCCCCCTTATTGATCATGTCCTGTATTTTTTTTGCTACATCGTCAGTGATTTTTGCATTACTATCTTTTATATCGCCTTGCAATTGTGCGACAACATCATCTTTTAATAACTTATCTTCGGCTATATCAGCAACAACTGATGTTTTAGGTATTGGCTTATTTATTGTTTCGGCCTTACCTGAAGCGTAGTAGAAACCAAAGATAATAATTATGAAACTGGCAATAGTGCCATACTTAACGATTTTTTTTCTGTCAGCTGAAGACTTAGAGTAATACCAAGACTTAGACTTATCCAAAAGGGTGGTTTTATTGTTCTCAACTATATTTTTGTTACTCATCATAGACCTTCCCTTTCAATAATAACGAGCGAAGTCATTTGCCCTGAACTTAATGACAAAGATTCTAATGTTATGGCGAATATATTTTTTCCGTAGCGAGTATTTAAAAACATCATTTCTGATAGTTGAACATTACGTAAGGCTCGAATGGTGAATTGAGTCGCTTTTAAACCTGTTCCTTCAACATTCACTTCTCTGTCTTTTTTTAATTCGATAGGAACAGCTACACCGCGACGATCAGCCGATGCTTTTTCCCAACTGCCATTTATTGCTTGCTGTTCAAAGGTTGGAGGAAGTCCAAGACCAGAATCGTTAGCATCTTTCATCACGCTAATTGATAATTGCGTTGCAGTTTCTTCCAAAGACAGGGCTGAAAATAACTTTTGATTCTCTTTAATGGTATTGGCTGTTCCTGAACCCAATAAAACCTTTCTGGCAGCTTCATGTTGTGGGTTAATAATAAGTTCAAATGTAGCGTTACCACAGGTTAAGTATAATTCTGTTGGTTCGGAGTAATATTGGTTTCCTCCCGCACTCTGTAGAAATAGGAACTTAACAAAGAAGGTTTTTCTGTCAGCACCAATTTCTACTTTCATGGGTTTTTCTTTACTAAAAACGGGCTTCACAGCTTCGCCAGATTCACAAACAATGCGATTAACATCACGGTTGCTTAATGTAACAGTGGTCGAGACTTCAGGAAGAACCCGTTGGGTACTGATGTTATTTACTTTTGCCGTCGCCACAGCAGAGGTAAGACTGAGAGCACAAATTAGGAGTAGTTTATTCATTTTATAAGCCCGTTATATCAAGCAGCCAAAATTGATTTGATTCGATGGTGTAATCTACGGTGTATTTTGCTGTTTCAGGATTTGGAGATGTCTCACCAATGATTTTTCTTTTGGTAACAGGGATATCCATGCGATAAACAGGTAGAGAGCCATGTTCCTTATATTCAACTTCAGGGTTAGTCGTTACCTGGATTGGTTTTTCAGGGTTTAATTCAGTAATAAATGAGACAGTAGTAAACTGAGTGACCTTCTTCTCTCGTTCGTTGAATTTCTTCCTCATTGCTTCACTTCTTGTTGGATGAACCATCGCCAGGAGAGAAGCGTTAGAGTTTTTCACCGTGGTGGGCGAAACCGTCCCATAATAGGCGGTGACCAGTTTAGCCATACGATTAACATAACTCTCTGATGCTGTTGTTCCGGTCACCCAAAAATCACCAGAATCTACGCTAGCGAAAGGTGCAATAACGATTTTTGCGTTATCCGCCGAATTACTGACTTCGTAATATGTCAGCGCTGTTAAGACCAAAATGGCGTAGAGAATAAATTTAGTTTTCTTTTTATCTGCTTCATCTCGCTGAGATTCATTAATTGCGATCCCTCTTTGACGAGTTCTTTCGTTATTACGCTTGAATTTAAAATTCCCGATGCTCATAGAATACCCTTACTCGTCAAATTTTTCAGCGGTGGAGTCTGGATATAATTTGTATTCAACTAATCCAAATTTATATAGGAAATGGCGAAAGTATCCTCGACCATGACTACGCTTAATAGAGATAGCTATGGTTGTGGCGGTAAAAAAAATAAAATAACTAATACCACCAATTTGCATAGCACCAATGTATGATGCGATCAATAACAACCACTCATCACGGTCAAACCAAAATACCTGAATTGGTAAGTGGGGGTATTTATATAATCTGCCATTATAATCCATAGCTACCTCTGAATTTTTAGTGAATAAGAGCGCCGAGTGAAGTTGTTAATTCTTCTACTTTGATTAAGCAAGAACCCGCCAACACGAATGCAATTGCTTTAGGCCATGATTCATTGATTTTCATTGCACCCGCAGCAATAAGGAAAGCACCACCGGCAAAACCTATTGGGCCTTTGGCAATTTTATTGATGCCTACATCATAAATTTGATAACCAAAGTCACCTGCTGTGGGAGCTGTCCAGGCCATTGCAACCGTAGGTATCAACGTTAGTAATAAACCCAAGGTAAACCGCTGTGGAGCGTTAAGACTTAAGTACCAAGTTTTTAATTTAATAAAAGTAGATTGCGTATTCTCGTGAACATGTGTGCTTAGTGATAAAATCATGTTTTAATTCCTTAACGTAGATTAGTTTTAAGTTCAAAGATGTTTATTGGTTATTACTATTTTTGGGGCGAGTTTTGTTTTATTAACTCGTTGGCTTTAGCTTTTACTTTGTCTGTTGCTGTAGTTATTGCCTCCATAACTTTACTTTTATTAAATCCAACGATGAGTTCAGGTTCTTCGTTAACATCAAATACAAATGATGGTGTACCGTTCACACCTAATGCTTTAACGATGTCTTGATGTTGTTGAATAATGCCTTTTGCTTCGGGGCATTTTTCAAGTGCAACGGGTTTTTGTTCGAACATATCGTTAATTGCCTGTTCTTTATCTTTAGAACAAATGATGTGTTCAATTTTCGCCGGTGCTTCTGGATGACCAGGGTTTAACATAAAGATAAGATTGCGTTGTACAGGATTAGTTTTGGCGTAATCTTTTATCCATTCATGATAGGAATGGCAGTAAGGGCAATCAGGGTCAGTTATTTCATAATAGGAAGGTGCATTTTTATCACCGATTGAAATAGCACTACCCACTGGAAGTTTTTTCCATTCACTTTTGATTGCTTTTAATTTGCTTTCATTCGTCAGGCTTACACCATTTGAATCCCACATCTCACCAAAAATAATTACCCCTTTTCGGTCTTCCGATTTAGGGGTGAAATAAATAACATTGCCGCCAGTATGTAATTCATAAATTCCTTTCACTGGAGACTCAGCAAAGTTAGTGAAATTCATTTGAGAAAAAGTCTGTTTAAACTCATCTTGCGCGGCTTTAACTTCAGCAATTGAACCAGCTTGAGCTTCTTGAAGCTTTTTAAATGCCGGTGTCTCGGTTGCATTCAATGCTGCTACACCAGATGCGTTTTGTGCATGCACAAAACCGGAGAGAATAAATAGACTTAATAACGCAGGTTTAAACATTTTGCTAATTTGCATTTTCACGCTCCAAACGAATAAAAATAGAATCAGTATCTTTATGTTCGATAACTGTTCCGCTTTTCTTTTTGTCACTCTTCAAAAATGTACTTTTACGAGGAGTTGTAATCACTGTAGGTCGGTCAGCCAGTGTGGGTAGCTCTAAAAATCCAGTCAGATTCAAATCAAAAATTCGTTTTGCTTCGGCATTGGATACAATCAAAAACTCACCAGACCATTTTTGAATGATCGTATCAGCAAGGGCCGCGTTCGATAGAACCCCTATCCCTGCAACAAATGCTATCTTGAGTGTTGCCTTGCCTTTCATTTCCCCTCCATTCTCATGATATAAATTTGTATCATCAATGGGGTGATTATAGCTACTTCATTTCTTCAGGCAAACATCATTTCATTTTTTTATGAAACTTTTTTGTATCATCATTAGTTATTCAAAATTTGAAGAGTGTTTTTGGAATTAATAGGTGAGGTTTTTGAGAGGGAGGGAGCACAAAAAAGCCCACTCTAGGAGTGGGCTTTTTTCACTTTTTTTCTACATATCTTGCAAGTGCTGTATAAAGAACTCTTGAAGCATTTGTTCCATCAGTTTTTGCAAGTTCTTGAATTCTCTTTGCAGTTTCTTTTCTGATCCAGATGGGTTCATATTCGGCACACGTTGGACTTGCGAAATAGCGAGGGGGAATCTCCCCTTTACTACGTTGTGTTGCGAACCAATCAGCAGCATCAGAAATAAGGTCTTGCTTCATTCCATCTTTGATTTGCGTTTCACGATTAATTTTTTCTATGATATCTTCATCAATTCGAAGTCTAAAGAATTTTAAATGATCGTTTGGCGTACCCATATGATTTCCTTTGTTGTAGTTGTTTTATTTTGTGATGTATCCTTATCACTGCCTAAAAGCAGGAATGATAGCTATACTTTTAGTTGCTATTAGCGTTTTAGTTTTGTGCATTAAAGCAACTTATTGTTCAGTCCGTTGACCCTGGCATAACAAATGATAGCGTTGTAAACAATCTCTGCATTGCTCTTTTGATCCTCGATACCTCGATTTTGGATCTGAGCAAACACGCTATTACTTACGAATACATTATAGCGATTTTTATCATCATGGGTTGATGGCACGTATCTTATTTCTGTTTCTGCATGTTTAAGAAGAAAAGCCCCAACTATTTGATTTTGTAGCTCATAAAGAGAGAGGTTTCTGGATTTAGCGAGTAGTTTCAGATTATTCGCAATAACCTTACTTAACCGTTCAAGCGTTACATGCTTCATCATTCGAACGTTGTTAGTTTGTTCATTAGCCATAGAATGATCCTCGATCCAGAAATCTGCATATTTTACTGACTATGCTATATTTAATTGGTTCAATATAGTAATATTTATGGGTTTTTGGGGAGAGATCGCATGCGCTATGGTTGGTCACTTAAGACGGCTAAATTGCTCGTTGAGGAACGTTTCGTTACTCAGCTCGACATCGTTCTTGATCCTACTACTTTCTTGCGTCCGTGGGAGATCCATTTTAAAACGCTCTGTGGCGATAATGCTCGTTTGCTAACCAATGGCTATAGCGATAAATCTAAAGTTGGGGCAAGGCGATTTGCGTCAGTCAGCGCAGCACAGCGTTATATTGAGGAACGCTTACCGGAGGCTCATTACTTGATGGGTAAATCTATCGATTAGATAAAGCACAAAATATTACGCCCCTGATTTTCATCAGGGGCGTGAAAGTTGGCGGTAGTGTTACCGCGCTATAAAACATACTCCATTTAACTTCGAATCTGCTCTGTTTGGCGACGGCACAGAATCGAGGCTTAGGGTCATTATAGCAAAAAACTTGGGTAAACCAAGTGCGGCACTACCACATTTCCAATATTTTTGGGTAAATGTTATGGTTTTGGCCGCAAAAAGCTTTACATGTGATACAAATATGTATTACGAAGAGACTCCAGGTGCATTTTTTGATGCTCTTGGCGGCTTAACACCTTCCCAATACTGCCGGTGGTTGTGGCGGCGTAACTCGAATGAGAACGGTCGCCATTTATATGTCCCTGTAGGTCAAACTAAGCGGCAACGCAAAGTTATCTCTTCTCTATCTTCTTTCTACCTTCAAACCAATACAGATGAAGATCTCTACTTTACCCCCAATACGTTTTTTGATTGGCGTAAAAAAGCGCTGCTATCAGGGCTGTGTGCAAACTATGTCGAGATAGATACTTCTATTGAACGGATGCTGACTGCCAGTGAATCTCAGCAGGTTCTTGATGAGGTATTGCAGCAGGTGGCGGCTTCAGGTACACCAACCCCTAACGCCATTGTAGAGAGTGGCTCAGGAGGTCTTCATCTATATTGGTTCTATGAAATGATAGATGCTTTTCCCGCACAGAAACTAGCATGGGAGTCTATCTCTAAGAAGCTTACTGATAGGTTTACTGGTGGTGATCTATGGCATGTAGATACAGGTGCATCCCATGACATGACCAGGTTTTTACGGTTACCAGGTTCGAAGCATTCTGCTAGCGGGAAGCGCGTTAAGATTTGGTTGTCAGAACAACAATATTCTTTCAAAAGTTTGGCATCTAAGTTGGATGTTGTTTATTCGCCAACAGTGATGGAATCAATACGGGTAAGTGCATCAGTAGTTCCCAACGAGACACCGTTACCAAGATCTACGGAGCCAGAAAACAGTACACCGGCTAGACACAGTATTGCTAATTGGTGGAGCCGTATCTATTGGCACCTATCCAGCTTTATCAGAAGTTCTAAGCGAATTAAGTCAGGTCAGCGTGATAGCGTTGCGTTTATCGCCTTTGTTGCACTACGCCGCATTACGTCAATTAATAAGGCTTGGGAGTTAATTCGAGAGCTTAACGATAAGCATATAGGACTGACTCCAAGTGAGCTAGAACAGTATTTATCGAGTGCTGTAAAAACCATATATAGGTATAAGAAGTCAACGCTTGTGAAGTATTTTGCAGGGGCCGGTATCCCTATTCCTGATTTTCTATTAGGTGAAACCAAACGCTGGAATGTGTCACTTGGTTTAACTGTCGATGAAATAAAGAAAAGGCAAATAGAGTCAGGGATCAATTCAGCCAGGAAGAGAAGTGAGCGCAATAGGATAGCAATATTTAATGCTATTCAAACATTACTCTCACGGGGAACAAGTGTTATTTCGTCATTATCTGTTGCGTCGATGGCTGGGTGTTCGAGAAGGACGGCGCAACGTGTTTTAGCGTCATTCGGTACTATTGTATATCCGCCCCCCGCAGGGGAAGTGTCGTTTAGCTGATGTGCGCTGAGGATTATTGATTATTTGATTTGAGTGTTCTTTATTATTCGACGTTATTTTTGTCGGTATGATATGTCGAGTCTTAGAAGCTAGGTTTGGATAGCGTTATCACGGATGTGACGGTTTTCATTTTACTGATTACTCTATTTTGCTGTTTGGTCATCATTCATGCTTTATTTATTGTTGTCAGTGCAGAAATATTAACTATTCCACTAGATGTATATAATTCACCTTCTGATGCAATAAGTATGACTGCTTTGACAATATCTGACACGGTTGCTTTGTCGGACAGCATTAGTTTATTTTTCAATTGCTCTATTTGTTCCAGTTCTTCTTTCTCAAAGTATATTTTCTTTATAGCGCCACCTTGTTCTTTTAGTCGATTTACATAGTTCTGATAACGTTGTTTGTTGGGGATATAGTGCTTGGTTTTGATAGCCATTTTTAACCTCTTAAAAATAACACTTTTCTGTATCATAGATATGATATAAATTTGTATCAAGGACTGATGATGTTTTTTGTTAGATGAGTACAAATTTTTGTGCATGCACAAATTTGAGTCTGATTATGAGCGTTGTTTTGTGCATGCACAAAAATTTAGCAAAGTGAAATTTTAGATGTGAGTTTTGTGCATGCACAAAATATTGAAATTTTCTGATTAACTTGCTGTATAGACAGTGTTTTATGCAAATGACTGTCAAGAGATAAGTTTGTGATTGTGGTCAATTTTTTAGAATAAATCCTACAAAACTCAGTTGCTAATATGACAGATAAGTGTAATATCTATCATGAGAACGCCATCGGAGGCGCAGGATAATCATCCATAACCGGAGATTTCATTAATGGTTCAGTCTGTTAAGAGCAAGAAAAGTCTTTCGTCTGCTAGCTTGTTACATAAGAAAATTGTAGAAGCTATTCGTACTGCTCGTCCCATCTTTGGTAACTCTAATGATAAAGGTGGGGTTGGTAAAACGACAGTCACCGCGCATGAAGCTTGGTATTTAGCTAGCCTTGGCTTAAAAGTGTTGGTAATTGATTTTGATAAACATATAACGAAAATGTTTTTCGAAAATGTTATCCCTGATTTATCTGAGTTTGCGCGGGCCAGTGATCTCTTCAGTGATGAAGGCATTACAAAGCCGATTTATGAAATGCCCAACCACCCGAATATCTGGCTATTGCCTGCTGAACATGAAATGAAAGGCATTGATTCGCGTCCAATGAGTGATGGCATCGTTGTTTATCCATACTTCCATTTGCAATCTTTACGTGATGATTTCGACGTGATTGTAATTGATACCCCGCCAGGAGAAGGTAACCGGCAACAAGCAGGTCTGCTGGCATGCACTCATGCTGTTTTAGTTACTGAGATGGGGGGGCTTTCAATAGGCGGTGTAGGTGACGCCATTTCTATAACCAATGAACTTATTGACAATATTAATGCTAATAATCCAGGTCAGAATATGACGAAGCCCTCTTATATTGTCATTCCAAACAAATTTAACTCTCGTAGAAGCCGCCATAAAGACTATCTAGCACAACTTAAACAGCTAGACGTGAATTTGACACCGTGCATTAACGACCGTGAAACCTTCGGCATATCGACAGATACAGCGATCCCTGTCTGGAAATTTGATGATGGTAATGCCCGTCTAGCAGCTAAAGAAGTTAAGAATGTCTTAAACCATATTTTCTTAGGGGTGGCACAATGAGCAAGAAACCTATTACTTTAAATATTCCAGCGCTTGAATCAATTTCGCGTTCAGCTTCCGCTAATCAAAAAAACATTGCCGGTCAGGTGTTCTACGTTGATCCTGAAGAGTGTTATGTCGTAGTAAATCCACGAAAAAAATATAATGAAGCGCTGATTGAGTCCTATGTCAAAGAGTTCTTAGATGAGCGCCAGGGACAGCGTGAGCCTTGTACCGTATATCCCAAGGATGATAAAGGTTATCGCATTCATCATGGTGCTACGCGTACCCTTGCAGGTATAAAAGCTAAAGAGGCTAAGCCTGATTGGAAGTTGAAGATAATAATAGATCCAAGTTTGCAAAATCGTAGTGATTTCGAAAATTATTGGGAACAAGGCACTAATAATGTTGCCCGAGATAATATGAATTTACTCGATGTTGCTAATTGGATAATTGAATGTAAGGCGTTGGCAAAAGCTGAAGGCAAGACCCTGACTCAAGAGTCTATAGCGAAGAGTATTGGTCAAACAGGGGCTTGGGTATCCAAAGTGCAAGCTCTTGCTGAGTTACCGGACTACCTAATTAAAGTATATCAAAATGGTGAAACGGTTGATCCCTGGACGCTCAACTCTTTATTAAAAATCCATAAAGCCAATGAAAGTTTATGCCGAGCCTTTATTGACAGTGGAGAAGTAGATCGCAGTAGTGCACAGAAAGTGTTGAAAGCAATGTCTCTAGATGTGCTGAAAGCACCTACAGACAGCACTAAAGATTCAGGACACCAAGCGGTTAATAGTCAAAGTCTAACAAATGAAGTTACTTCAAAAGAAAATGTTGCGACTAAAAACCACAATGATGAAGTGGCTTTTGATTTTGTGCATGCACAAAAAATTGAAGTGATGGGAGGAGAAACGGGTGAAGCATTCATATATTTGCAGCCTGTAGATAATCAATGGATCTCTACAGCTGAGACTACTTTTGCACATGAGTTTAATGTCGCACCTTCAACTTCATCTAACTTGAAGTTTGCGAGTAAAGAGGCCGCCGAACTTGCAGCTCTCGTGTCGTTAAAATCAGTGGCTGAGAATATCCTAACGCAACGCCGCTCTCTGACTGAAGAAGAAAGTATGGATGCTGAAATGCTTCTATCTGTGATAGATATAAAATTAAGCACCAATGGTACAGAGAATAGTGGGGCAGCAGGAAGTGGCAAAGATAAAAAGAATAAGCCAGTTAAGAAAATTGAGTTACAAGTTGCGGGACGCTGGAATGATACCGACTGTGTGATTTTGATGAAAAAAGCAGAGCAGCCAAATCATGTGGTGATCAAACTTTTATCTGATAGTTCAATTAAAGAGATAGCAGCGGAAGAGTTTACCTTAACTGGCTACTTTGAAGGCGGTCAATAAATATGACTTCATCCGCTAAGCAAGAGGATCGGGGCGACCCGATCTCTTTACAAGAACAGCATGCAGCTACATATTATGCAGCCCTGACAAATAAAGACCGTGGGATTCCAATTTCCCTGTTTGTGCAAACTTGCGCAATGAACCAAGGTTTATCAAAAGAGGAAGCTGGAACACTTCTAGGTAAATTGGCGTTCGAGTTAGGATATAGGCAATTGGATAAGCCGATTTATTCGAATACGTTGTTTAGTTGGATGAGAAATAAGACCACCCCACTTTGGGCTGCGAAAACAGCTTGGCACTATTTGGAGAGTCAAAAAGTACAACCTACCAATGATCTTGATTGGTGTTCCTGGGCGAGAACGTTCACTGATTCAGGCCGAGATATGGATCAGGTGCCTGATTATTATGATGTAAATGAAGCTAGCAAATGGCTTATTGCTGCCAATAAATATCAGCAATTTAGGGATAAAGTTAGAGAAGTAAACCAGGAGCCATCGAAAGAATATTTTGATAAGTATTCAAATCCAGAATTAGCACTAAGAGCGTACTGTTTTTTATCTGTCTATGATGACCAAGACGGGTTCAGTAACGTCAACATCGCTATATCGATAAGTGCAAAAAGCTCGGTTCCTTTGATTACCGATGTTAGTGCTGTGTTAGATGAATTGCTTAAAGATGATTTGTTAATATGTTTTGAAGGAAAATATAAAATTAAAAAGTCTACGAATTATTTTCAATTATTCCATTAATAAACTCTAATATCCATTGGTTAGCTTTTTGCCTGGCATGACCTAGCCTTTTTAAATCTGATATTTTAGGGTCATGTAAATTTAAAAAGAAAACTTTAGTATATAAGCCAGCAATACGTTCTCTATAACGTTCGTGAAGCATACTCAATTTTTCAGCAACAAATATTCTATCGTCAATATGGCACATAATGGGCATAGGGATATATTTTAATTTATCAATTTGACTCTTCTTTTCAGCTTGCGACTTAGTTCGCATAAATAGCACCTTGCAGCTTTTGTCTGATTAAGAACAAAGATATAATTAGTTAGCGTAATAATATTAAAGTTCAGCGCTTACCTTATTTAATATAGCATTAATAATTAGGGATGGGAATAAAGTGAAAGAGTGTAGTTGGAGAGAAGCCACATATTCAAAGAGTTTTTTAAGCATGGAAAGTAGACCGTATAAATTGGGTGATTTTGCAGATCAATTAATAAAGATTTTTGATCGTTCGCATCACTGTTTTTTATATTTATTAGAGTCATCATTCCAACAGACCAGGTGCCTTTCAGACGCAGACCTTACAGCCATGATGGAGTACGTTCAAACCACGATAGGGACTATGAAAATAGAGCAATGCTTGACAAATTTAGGTGATGAAAATCGCTTAAGTTTAAGTGAGTTAACCCACTTGTCTGATGCAGCCAAGGATATCTGTAAGAGTCATAGCATTTGCCTGGATATCTACGTAACCAGGCACAGATATTGTGATTTTTCGGAGACTGAAATTGAAACTATCAACCAATCAAAACTGTCATTAAAGGAGAAGTCAGGTAATTATGTATCAACATATAAATTTAGACATCTTAACTTAATTATAACTACTAACTTAACTAAAAATACAACTGAAATTGATGTCTGCGTTTCATGATAAGTCATTTCTAACTGAGGTGAAAAACACGAATGGGTTTCGCCCTCCAGTCAAACTTGATGTTTTAGCACAATATTCTTTTAACTGATTTATTGGCCTATATGCATGAGTTGCATTTACACCTGAGTTAATTGCGCAGTTATAGATTGTATCGTTGGGTTTTTTTAAAAGAGTTTCAAACAATAGCTTATGATTACTATCTAAGGATGATTTCTTATTTTTTAATGTGATTAATAATGTGCAAAAAATTTCTATAGAAAACCCAAAATATTCTAATGATAATTCTGATTCAATAACAGATATATAATTATCACTTATTACAAAATCACATGACGGTGAATATTCTTTAGCCCAGGTTAAAAATGTTTTTGCATCCTGGCTGGACTTAATACGTAATATTGATTTTTTTTTAGTTAAATCATTTATATAATACATAGCAACCTCGCAATTAATAGATTATTTAAACATATAACTCATTACCATTCAAACGGTAATGGGTTTTTTGTTTTGTTGTCAACGTTTACCACAATCGCCGCCCCGTGCTTGCTCCGCACGGGGACACTCCCGCCACATCGCCCCCTTTGGTGGGGGGCTTACTGGCTGGCTCGGCTCATGTGGAAAACGGTGACAACGGCGGCTCTGGTTTCGACTGTTAGTATTAGGTGATTTTGTGCATGCACAAAATCAGGAGGCACTCAGTGATAATAGTTGCCAACGTTTACCACAATCGCCGCCCCGTGCTTGCTCAGCGCGGGGACGCTCCCGCCACATCGCCCCCTTTGGTGGGGGGCTTACTGGCTGGCTCGGCTCATGTGGAAAACGGTGACAACGGCGGCTCTGGTTTCGACTGTTAGTATTAGGTGATTTTGTGCATGCACAAAATCAGGAGGCACTCAGTGATAATAGTTGCCAACGTTTACCACAATCGCCGCCCCGTGCTTGTTCCGCGCGGGGACGCTCCCGCCACATCGCCCCCTTTGGTGGGGGCTTACTGGCTGGCTCGGCTCATGTGGAAAACGGTGACAACGGTGGCATTGGTGGCATTGGTGGCATTGGTGGCATTGGTATCGGCTGTTGGTTTTAAAAGTGCTTTATATATGAATGATAGATTTAATAACCCAGCCATCGAAGAACTTCTTGAGCGTCATAGTGTTCTTTTTCATTTAGCTCATTAAAAAATTCAGTTGGATCTTCAATACCATGTTTTTTGAGTTCTAATAGTGCTCGTTTCTTCGTAACTAATTCACCTTCAGCAGATTCGTAGTAAGGGTCTGTAAATATTGTATTCATAATCTATTCCTATTTTTAATTAGTTGTTTAGTAGTTATTAACTAAATTTCTACAGTGATAATTCTAATAATTTGACATATGTCGTATTTTGACGCGGCAACTTTTTTTCTGGTTAAAAAACTATAACAGATATCTGTACTTTTTACTTGTTTATTACCGTATAAATGGTAATATTGATTGTAGGGCAATCGCTCATAACCGGAGGTGAAGATGAAATACATAATGAAAGTTAAAGGCCATTCCATTGAGTTTCATTCAATTTGTGAATTAATAACTCTTAAGTTTGATAAGTTAGTTGATGTATTTTATGTGATAAAAAAACTTGGTGCCTTAAATTGTTTTGATAAAAAGATTATTATTAGTGCCATCAAAAATTGTGAATGTGAACTAACTTCTGGAATAGAAGTTTTAATTAACAAAATATCCGTATGTCGAATCAATCCAATTATTGAAGTTGAAGAACTACCACAGTTATTCATATTGCATGAAAAAGCTGCACTTTTGGCAATGTTATCTGAAAGAGGGGCTTTAGCATGAGAGTTTCAATGATTTGTTTGAATAGAATGGGGTTCCCTTTGGGGAAAGTAGTCGTGAAATCTCAATCAGATAATATCGATAGTGTAATCAAGAATAACATCCATGTAATTACGTCAATGTATCCTGCCGCCGTCAAAATTAAAATTAAAGGGAATATGCACAAAATTCCCAAGAGACATAAATAGGAAACAAATAAATAATTTCAGTACCTTATGGAGAATTAACGAATGAGTAAAACTAAAAGCACTGAACTAAAGGATCTTAAAACTCAGTTTGATATTGTAAACGCTAAACTACGCCATCTAGTTATTGAGAATTCGAGCCTGATAGAAACGTCAGCCAGGGAGTTGTCAAATTCATGGTTGTTATTTCGCACTTTTTTAGGTGCTCAAATAGCCCTTCACTGCTTACAACTCAATAATATGTCTGAGGCGCAACGTTGGCTTGATGGCACTATCGAGGGTGCCATAGATGAGTCTAGTCTCGAGATTCCTGCTGATATATCGATCTCAGACTTGCAGGTTTGGTTTGATAAAAAAATGGTTGGTAATATAACTCATGCTAAAGCAGTAGATATAATTAAAGCAGAAGTCCCAGTAACAACCCAGGCGCTTTTGACCTCTAACCACCTATTCCAGCCTTGGCGTTCATTTGTCACACATGATGATATTTCCGCGCTCAAGCGCTTTACTGAGTGTTGTGACGATCCGGACTCTGGGGGTCATGACCTTGAGCCTGAACAAGTGCAGCGGCTTGTTGTTATTGGTGTTCTGCGCAAAATTAAGCGCAATTATCATGAAACGACAGATTTCGGAGATTACGTGATTTCAGCTGTTATGCGAGGGGAGTAGATGTCTATCACTCACAATGAACTCAACTTGATAGCTGTGAAGTGGCTGAAACGCCCACAAAGTAATAATGGGCCAGGTTGCCAGGTTGCGCTAACGGAGGTTGGCGGGCTTTACGGCGGAGAGCGTGCTGATGTGTTCGGCTACCGCTGGGGTTTTGACGGTGGCTCAATTGTCGTTGAATCAAAAATTAGCCGCTCTGACTTTTTAGCCGACCGTTCTAAACCGCACCGCAATGGCCAAACTGCCGGAATGGGAACGTACCGATATTACATCTGTCCAGAAGGAATAATCGATATAGCTGATTTACCTAATGCCTGGGGGCTACTGTGGGTCAATAAGCGCGGTCATGTAAAAATAAAAGCCGGTCACGTCTGCTGCCATATATTCAGCGGTTACGGTGTGGCGCGTCAGATGTCCAACTTCTGGCGACACGATGCCGATCTGCGCTTTGAACTGGATATGCTGGCTCACTCCTTGGTACGGTTTGGAGATCCAGAGGAAGCGAAAACAATGGTGAGAGGTGCAACGCGTGAAGCTTCAAGATTAGCTAACGAAGTAAATAAGCTAAACGAAGAGCTGAAGCGCACACGAACTGACCGGTTTTGGTTGGCTCGATACAAAGAAAAATACGGGGAACTGACTCATGACTAACAAGGAGAAAGTTGCACAAAAATACCGCCATTGAAAGTGCTACAATGCCCACTAATCATATTAGATATGATTAGTGGGCATCTCTTGTTACTATAGAAGCGTTATATCCGAGGTGTCGCTACTGTGTTGTAGCACCTCGATAATAAGTTGCATGATGAGGCAATGCGTTGTGAGAATATCGTCAGTTCAGCAAACAACTTTAGTAGCTTTGTATATCATTGAAAACCGTCAGAGTTTCCAAGGTGAGGCGATTAGGCCCACACCCATAATGGATTTATATTCTATGATAAACAAGACTAAATCAATGGACATATACGTAAATAATTTTCGAGTATCATGTCACACGTTGTGCAAAAACAAGTTGTTAGCGAAGTATAGAAATGAATCGTTAAACTTAGCTTTTATGCTAACTGATAGCGGTAAGGTACTTGCCAAAGAACTTCACCAAAAACTACTTTCTACTCTCTAAGATAAATTTCGACCATGACGGATACCCGATCAGGCTTTACTCACTGTTTTACCGTTTGTGAACTGACCCCAAATTGATGCAATTGGGGTCGCGTGTAAGGGAAAAATCATTCAGCCTAATCGCTGCTTAGGAGTAGAATCTAGCCTCCCGTTCAAAACGTCCAACAGCGGGTATTGAGGCGACTTTTCATTGCATATTAGAGAAATCAGTTAGGAGTTGTGCAAATGTTTTTGCTGTGCGCGTTGGGTCATTAGTCCATGCTAATGTAATATTTCTTTCTTTAATAGATTCGATGAAATCTGATATATCATTATCACAGCCGTTAATGTATAGGTATAGTTTCCTCAGAGTTTTATCTTTAGGTCTACTTTTTTCTGGAAGCTTCTTCAGACCTATAAGGATGGTTCTATCTGCCTCGTCGATGATGTTTCTCATATCATCTTTTATATATTCCCATGTGTTCCTTAATGTTTCACCCTTCGTTGTTGGGGACAAGAATTGAGGGATGCTTTCATTTAGTTCATTGAGAAATTCATTGAAGTTAAAGGGATTTCCTCTGCCTTGTAATCGTAATTCTTTTCTAATTAAATCCTCTTCCTTTGCAGAAATATAAGCCTCGAAATTTCCACCTAGATGATAGCCATACAGCTTAATTTGGTGAAGGGTCTCTATGTTTCGAAAGTAAATAAATAGCCTGTCGTTTTTATCAGTATCTTCTTTGGATAAAAACATCATAAAGACAAAGCAACCAGCACCTATCCTAATTTCGAATGCAATAGTTGGGTCTTTTCTTTCCCATGCATCGACATATATTTTTTGTAATTTGCTGAAATTAAATTTTATTGATGCCATGTAAATATCCTTATTATAAACTTAATTTATTTCAATCGTTTCATGCATCAATATATAGCTTAAAACGTCAGGGCGCTATGTTGTGTTGTCGTATTGAGTCTGGTTGTTACAGCTATTGCGCATGAGACGGGGCCACCTTCGGCTCATGGCCCCAGCAGGGGCCAATCGTCAGCTCCACTCAGCTAAGCGGGTTCCCCGCCAAGCTTCGCAGAACCCCGCGAGCGGGTTTCTGGCCTTCGGCTAGGGTCTGATGGCTATAAACCGCCACGCGGCACTTGCTGGCTACGCCAGCGCCGCAAATGACGTCATCGACCCCGCTGCGCGGAGACGTTGCCGAGGTTGTCCCATTTCGTTTGCACGTTCAGTGAAATTTGTTGCCCCGAATCTCACCGCCCCGCTGTTGTACCCCAACCAGGACGCCCAACAATAGTTCGCTTACGCCGCCAGCGTCACCCGTTCGCACTCACTGCGTTCGCTTGCGCTGCGGCTTTCTTGTCGCTATTGCAGTTCGTCTTAACTGGTCGGTGTACTACGCGTTTTCGGCGGCGAGACACGGGGAAACAATCATCAATCACTAGAGGGGCAAACCAAATGGAACAACAGACAAATTCAAAAGCGGCAGCAAACGCCAGGGAAATAATTTTATAAACCAGAAGTGAAAAAAGATGGTGCCTGACACGGTTGCAACGTGTCAGGCAAATATCACATACAGTTGAATAGGAGTTGTATATGACATCTGAACGTATTGAATCATTAGTTTCTCTGATTGTAAATAGTATTAATGGTGACGTTAAAGAGTCTTTTAAACTGCCACCAATAAGCGGAAAAGAATTTAGTTTAGTTATGGATAAAGTGAGACAAGCCAATAAATCATTCACCAATGAAAACAAAATAAAAACTCATGGGTAGACTATAAATATGGTTAATAAAAAAATCATTGCTGATACTTATGTACATAACAATGGTGACATATATCACCGTTACCCTAATACCTCACTTTTATTCACTATTGTTGATAATTTTATTTATTGTTACGACGAGGAAAAACCAAAGATAAATATTCTACAATCAGTAGTTGATATGGGGCGAATGCTTATATCTTACGGGATTTCATTACAAGATTTTAAGCAGGACTTTGGAAATAAAAATCTTTTTTTAGCTGATTGGTTTCTTACAATGGACACATCAGTTGACCTATTAACTGAATAATAATAATCACTAAAACAAATAAAGGTCGCTTAACCGATCTTTATTTATTACCTTTTAAATGACAATATTGATATATAGGGTGATAACCCACAACCGGAGATAAAATGACAACTATTATTAATAGTAAAATTGGCGAGAATAAGGGTAATTTAAGAATCTGGCTTGAGGGCGGTAAATTATCACGTAACGGCTTTCAACCTAATGACTCATACAGTATTATCACAAATGAAGATTCTATCATTATCACTAAGTGCAATGATGGTGAATACAGTGTTAGTCGCAGAATGAAAGGAGAAAGGGCTGATCCTGTCATTGAAGTTACAAGCGTTCGTTGTAAGTCTATGATTGATTTTTTCGAGCAAGATCAATTAATTCGTGTTGTTGTGACGTCACAAAAAATTGTTATTACAAGCCATCACTTACGTAATCGGATCAAACAGCGTGAAGAAACCTTTTTAAATAAAATTAACGCTAGCGAAACAATGAATGTATGTGAGTTATTCTATGGTTACGGTGTTCTAGCGAGATCTGCACATGATGGATTTAAATCAAATGGCATTAAGCTGAAAAATTCAGTTATCGTAGAGAGAGAAAGAAAATACATTGATGCATCAATAGAAATGAATCCTGATATGTTCGATGCAGAAAGTATTATTATTGAGTCTGCAATCCAAGATGTTGACATTAAAAATAAAATGAAAGTAGACCTCTTATTTGCTGGTATTCCATGCACAGGTGCAAGCAAATCAGGAAGAACAAAAAACAAGCTAGCTTCAGCTGAAGAACATCCCGATGCTGGCAGCATGTTTTTTTATTTTCTCAAGTTTCTAGAGTCAAGTAACCCAGCGGCTTTTGTCATTGAAAATGTATGTGAGTATCTTAATACTGAGAGTATGGCTGTAATTCGCAGTGTAGCAAACCATTTAGGGTATGCCTTGCATGAAGTTATTATAGATAGCCGTGATTACGGTTCAATTGAAGAAAGAAAGCGTATGTTAGTTATTGGTGTGTCAGTGGGGCTAACTAATGTTGTTTCTTATTTCGATGATGAGATAGCGTTTTATAAAAAAGAGTGCATTCAAACATTAAATGATATTTTTGAACCTATTGCAGATGACCATACCGCATGGAAAGAATATTCATATCTTGCGGATAAAGAAATTCGTGATCTAAAGGCTGGTAAGGGATTCAAGCGCCAGCTTTTGACCGGTGATAATAATAAGTGCGGTACTATCGGGCGCGGGTATCATAAAGGGCGCTCAACTGAGCCTTTCATTAAGCATCCTACTAATCCTCACTTATCGCGTCTGTTAACGCCTGTTGAACACGCCAGAGTAAAAGATTTCCCTGAAAAATACCTAAATCCGCGCTTATCTAATACCTTAACACATGAGGTTTTAGGGCAAGGAGTTGTATATTCTGCCTTTTATGCAGCATTTGCAGCGTTAGCTAAAAGTATGATCAAGGCCCTCAAGGGGCAGCCACACCTTCTAAAAGTCGCTTAGTTTGTGCATGCACAAAATTTTGGAGGGGGTTTACCCCTTCAAATTAAGTTCAGTAAAATAAAAACGTTAGCGCTAACGTATATTAAAATCATACATTTGATTATTACCTTATATGTGGTAATATATATCTAGGGTATTCACCCATAACCGGAGATATACAAATGACTACAAAATCAATCACTGTGGGCAAAAATAAAATAAATGTAGATGATGTGTTCTATTCAGTTTGGGGATATGAACAAACAAACGTAAATTATTATCAGGTTACCGAAGTAAAGGGAAAGTCTACCGTTGTTCTTTGTGAAATACGCTCAGAAATTATTTCACATGGTTCTAATTTTTCTGGCGAAAAGCAGTTTATATTAAATGATTTTAAAGGTGATAAATTTACTCGGCGAGTGAAAGACAATGGCGATGGGGTATTAGTCAGAATCTGTGATTCTGAAAATGCGCATCTTAAATATGATAATAAACCAGTTTCATATTCTTCTTATGGTTAATTTTTAAGTTAGGCGTAATGTAACTAAAGTTTAAATTAAAGCTGTAATATTACCATTTACATGGTAATATTACAGCTAGTAGGGTAATCGCCCATAACCGGAGTAATAATAATGAAAGAATTACAGATTGAATCATTAACTCGTGCAGTCAGCAACCAAAGCACAGCTAATTATAAAGCCATCATAGATGGTTTTTTAGAACGGGGAATAGAGGTTGAAGAAATAAAACCTCGTGAGAATGTATTTACATTTAACGCATGGAAAGCGTTGGGCCGTGTAGTTAAAAAAGGTGAGCGTGGAATAGCTATTTGTACTGTTATTCATTGCAAAAAAATAGACCCAGAAACAGGAGAGGAAAAAGACGTTAGCAAACCTCAAAAAACACGGGTATTCCATATTTCTCAGACTCAACTTTTATCTGATCCTCAGAGCCAGCCAGAAGCTCAGCCAGAAGCCCACATGTTTAAGGGGATAGATTTTCCTTTACCTGAAAATATCAGTGGAAAATTTTCATTTCTGACTTCAGTTTCCTATTTTGATTCATATATTTACGCGGAGTTATTAACAGGGCATCGGGTGCAGATTGGTAAAGTGCTGAATAAAGAACACGCACAAAAATTAGTCGATGATTTAAATCATCACTATGCCTATATCAGCGATGAAATTGCAGCGCAGAAAGCAGCTCGCTTAGATAATTTGCCTAACAGTTATGAACAGCGATTAGAGGAAAAGCGCGACCGCCTAGAGAGTCGGGCGCTTAAAAGTCGCCGATTGAGTAATGAAGCATATGAGCAAAGTCACCGGTTAACGGAAATGATCCCTTTTGGACAGCCTATTTTAGTAGGACATCATTCAGAACGTCGCCACCGTGCCGCGTTAGATAAGAGTTGGAATAAAATGGGGCAGTCTGTAGCCCTTAGTGAAAAAGCTGAATATTACGATCGTCGGGCGGCGGCGGTCGGTTCTGCTGGTATATCAAGTGATGATCCTAGCGCGATTGAGAAGTTAGAGGAAAAATTAGCCAAACAGAAAAAGGCACATAGCCAAATGATTGCGGCTAATAAGGTAATTCGTTCAAAATCAGATGATGAAAGTAAGCGGTTGAGTTTGTTTGAAATTGGGTTTAGCGAAGCATCTATTAATGCATCATTAAAGCCAGATTGCATGGGGGTTATAGGTTTTGCATCCTATCAACTGACAAACAGTAATCAAAGAATTAAAGCAACAGAAAAACGCTTAAATGAGCTGAAAAAAGTTAGAACAATAGATGTGCCGGCCATGCAAGAATTCAATGGTTTTGCTGTCACCTATGATATGGATGAAAACAGAATTCTAATCAAATTTGATGCTAAACCGTCTGCGGAAATCTGCAAGCTGATGAGGCGTTACTCATTTAATTTTAGCCCTACACGTAATAATTCATGGGTAAGAAAAATCACCGGCAACGCACTGGCTTCTACTAAGTATCTGATAGCCGAATTACAAAAAACCTTCTAAATGTAGGAGGGGGCAACCCCTCCAATTTTGTGCATGCACAAAAAGTAGCAACATTGATTACTTAGGTTGAAGCCGGAAAATTATCTTACATTAAAGTAATCTAGTTGGATTACTTTTCCTTTTGTGCTAAAGTAATCTTATTGGATTACATGGACGAATAATATGTTTTCAGCAAACATTATAAAAGTGGCTCTTAAAGAGTTATCCAAACTTCCCACTGGCCTTAAAGCTGAAATGATTGAGGCCATAGAAGAACTGGAGCAGTTAGGTACAAACCTGAAAGAGCCAAAGGTTAGGGATGTTGGAAATGGACTTAAGGAGTTAAGAGTCAGTGCTCAGGAAGGGATAGCAAGAGGGTTTTTCTTTTTTACGGTTGGGAAACAGTTTTACGTTGTCCACGTCTTGCACAAGAAAACCCAAAAAACTCCAAAGCCGTCTCTTGAATTAGCTTATCAACGAATGAACGATATTAAACGGAGCCTGAAAAATGTCTGATCATGATCTCGATATCATTCCATTTTCTGAAGCTAAAGCCCTGCTTTTAGAAGATAGTGCAACACTTGAAGCCTATAACGAAATCCAGATCCGTAAGGCTTTAATGCAACAGTTAAAAGATGCGCGGAAGGCTTTGCATCTTACTCAGCAAGATGTTGCTCAGAAAATTGGAACACAGAAGCAAAATATTAGCCGCATGGAAAATGGCGGGAGTGTGCCAAATTTGGCAACATTAAGCCGTTATGCCGCCGCCCTAGGTGGTACTTTTGTTTTCCAATTGCCTGCTAATCAATAATACTTAAATCAGGGGCCACACTTCGGCTCATGGCCCCAGCTGGGGCCAATCGTCAGCCCCACTCAGCTAAGCGGGTTCCCCGCCAAGCTTCGCAGAACCCCGCCAGCGGGTTTCTGGCCTCCGGCTAGGGTCTGATGGCTATAAACCGCCACGCGGCACTTGCTGGCTACGCCAGCGCCGCAAATGACGTCACCGGCCCCGCTGCGCGGAGACGTTGCCGAAGTTGTCCCATTTCGTTTGCACGTTCAGTGAAATTTGTTGCCCCGAATCTCACCGCCCCGCTGTTGTACCCCAACCAGGACGCCCAACAATAGTTCGCTTACGCCGCCAGCGTCACCCGTTCGCACTCACTGCGTTCGCTTGCGCTGCGGCTTTCTTGTCGCTATTGCAGTTCGTCTTAACTGGTCGGTGTACTACGCGTTTTCGGCGGCGAGACACGGGGAAACAATCATCAATCACTAGAGGGGCAAACCAAATGGAACAACAGACAAATTCAAAAGCGGCAGCAAACGCCAGGGAAATAATTTTAAACCAACAAATTCAGAAAATTAGCGCTGTAGTAGACGAGCAGCGGGCTTTAGTCGCGCAGTTGATACAACTTGGTTTTGAGGAAATGCCTGAGTATGACTTAGCAGAGTTAGTGTGTGGCACTTTGACACGCCTAGCAATGAACGTAGTTAATGAAGTGACTGATTGGGAGCGAACTAAGCCTCTTATCTTATGGGATATAGCTAAATATTGGTTACAAGCACGAATTATTTCACAGCGAATGTATGGTGAGCTAGGCGTGAATGCTTGGGATTATGCGCGTCAATCACTAGCTACAAATTTAGCTTTCGAGGAAGCAATGTATCGGCTAGATAGAGATGACTAGTAACACTCTGAGCGGGACATTAAACCTATAACGAGGTAAATTAAATGGTCAATAAAATGAATTCGGCAGACTCAGAAAATACTAATAAAGACCAGCCACTACAATATATTGCTACTCCTTATAAATTATATAGCTATGGTGAAGAACATGGGAAAATGCACAAGTTGTATGCTGAATATTATTTAGGTACAGCTTTAACTATTAGTGATGCTGTAAAAATAATTGAAAGAATCCATAAGGAAAACTTGTATGAAATTGGAAGTGATATAACAATTTTTATGCCGATGTCTTTTGAGATCATAGATAGACAAGGTGATAGAGTGCTTTGTGGGCAGTCATATAGAAAATCGATTCTTTGGGTAGCGGCAGCTACAACGTGTGAGGAAATTGATGTTATTAATGAAAAAATTAATAAATTAGAAAATTCAGCAAATGTAGCATTGCGAACTGATTATAACTTGGCTGATTACATTAGAAATCAGAGTCAAGAAGTTGGTCATGCTATCGTTGGTTATCGATACAGGGAAAATAGTGAAGTAAGGGATATTGTCTTAAAAAGTGAACGTGATTTTATTATAGCAACAGGAATAATTAAAGAAATTAGCTTTGCTGAATATCACTCAGCATTGAAAGTCATTGATAATAACACTATAATTAATAATGGCGAATATATAGCCTTTGAAATAAAAAGTAATGATGAGTTATCTACGAGTAAATATACATATGTATTTATTGATGAAGTCTATTTAGTGGTAAAAACAAGAGATATTGATGCTCATGAATCAATTTTGGAATTAATTAGAGGTTTTTTGGAATTAAAAAGTAAAGAAAAAAATGAAGGGCTATTTTGGGATTGTATAGAGGAATCTTTAGAATCTTGGAAAATTAAACACTTATGATTTTTTAGCTAATATAAAGTAAAACTTATAGGCTAAGACATATCTCATTAAGCAATTTCAAGCGCCTTGGAGATCTACCACTACAGGGCGAAAAAATAAAATAAATCACTGCTGCGCCTACGGCGCGGCGGTGCATTATGGATTAAGTATTGTCAATTATAAGTTAACTCTCTCATTATCAGGGATTATGCATTTTGCTTAGATGTCTTCATTACCCCTGATTATTTTCATTTCAAATACGCAGATTTTATACTTGGGGCCACACTTCGGCTCATGGCCCCAGTGGGGCCAATCGTCAGCTCCACTCAGCTAAGCGGGTTCCCCGCCAAGCTTCGCAGAACCCCGCCAGCGGGTTTCTGGCCTCCGGCTAGGGTCTGATGGCTATAAACCGCCACGCGGCACTTGCTGGCTACGCCAGCGCCGCAAATGACGTCACCGGCCCCGCTGCGCGGAAACGTTGCCGAGGTTGTCCCATTTCGTTTGCACGTTCAGTGAAATTTGTTGCCCCGAATCTCACCGCCCCGCTGTTGTACCCCAACCAGGACGTCCAACAATAGTTCGCTTACGCCGCCAGCGTCACCCGTTCGCACTCACTGCGTTCGCTTGCGCTGCGGCTTTCTTGTCGCTATTGCAGTTCGTCTTAACTGGTCGGTGTACTACGCGTTTTCGGCGGCGAGACACGGGGAAACAATCATCAATCACTAGAGGGGCAAACCAAATGGAACAACAGACAAATTCAAAAGCGGCAGCAAACGCCAGGGAAATAATTTTCGAACATCAAAAAGATGAAATGATCGAGTTTAATGATATTTACCGTTATATAACTGAATATGGTCAAAATACCAATACAGTTGAATCTCTAGATTTTATTAATGCAAGCTCAATCACTTTAGCAAGCAGGAATGCCCCTGATATCTACACGATATATTTTCAAGATGGAAATTTAATAGCAGCATGTGATGAATTATCTTGGAATACATGGTTGATTTAATGGCTGAGTATACACCTGTTAAATTAACTAATAAGGTGTTAATAATGAAAAAATTAACTTGTACTTTCTTAGGTAAAGATGTCAATGAATATAGGGTTTACTGGGTTCTATTTAAAGAATATCCGTTGAAGCGTGAAACTAAAACGATGTGGTTTATAAGTGATGAATTAGGGTTTGAAAGAAAAGTAAGTAAAAAATCAGGTTTAATTACAGGCATGAAAGCGGGATACGCAACAGAATTCACTGAATGATATTTCTTCTACCTATCAGTTATTGATATGGTGATTTTTAAGTTAAGGGGATTTTACTAATGGAACAGTTAGAAACTACTACCGAAGAAACTAAATATAATATGCCGGAAAAGAGGTTTTATATACCTGGGAATTTATGGGCTACAGGTGTGGCAACTTGGAAGGATGGAGCTTATATTTGTGCTTATACTAAGCAAACACTTGAGCAGTTGAGACAGCAACACCCAACAATGGTTTTGCTATCATTTGATGCTGTAGAAAAGGCGATTGAAGAAAGTGCAATAACAAGTGTAATAGAGATAAGTGAAGAGAAATACAATGAGTTCCTTAATGTTTTACCGCCTCTTGATTGGGCCGGAGGGGAGGGGCATTGCACATTTAAGTTACGAGCGATGTATGTTGGAAATATAACGTCAATATATGTTCGTTATCATGTTGGAGAATGTAGATACAAATATTTTACATTTAGGAATCGAGTGACAATTAAGCATATTGAAATACTTAATTTAGTGAGGAAGTATATTTATAATTGAGTCTAATAATTTAAAACAAAAAGCCTGAATAATCATCAGGCTTTTGTTGCATATCTCTATTGGTTAACTTGTGCATTAAGAGTTTTAGATTCGAGTTCTTCTATTTGTTTTGTCATTTTTAATGTGGCATCCTTAATTACTTTTAGAATATCCTCTTGTATATCTATCGTGAATCCATAATTCAATAACTCTTTTTTTGCTTTGTCAAAGTCATCTTTTATATCCCCTGGACACGCAAAAGCGATCCTTTTTTTTGTTGCTTTAGACTGTTCAATTATTTTCGCCATAGTGACATTTCCTTGTTTACTAATGATATCAATTTGTATCATAGTTTTTTGTTTCTATTTTTTCAACCTTGGATCATAAAGCTTCTAGTTTAGCGACCGCCAGCGCATCAGTATCCGGTGTCACCCTTAGCCCCAGCGGAGCGCGGCAGCATGAGCGCCAGCGCATCAGTATCCGGCGTCACCCTTGGCCCCAGCAGAGCACGGCGGCATGACCGCCAGCGCATCAACATCCGGCGTCACCCTTGACCCCAGCGGAGCACGGCGGCTTGAGCGCCAGCGCATTAACTCCGGCATTCACCCTTAGCCCCAGCGGAGCGCGGCAGCATGACCGCCAGCGCATCAACATCCGGCGTTCACCCTTAGCCCCAGCGGAGCGCGGCAGCATGACCGCCAGCGCATCAACATCCGGCGTCACCCTTAGCCCCAGCGGAGCGCGGCAGCATGACTGCCAGCGCATCAGTATCCGGCGTCACCCTTAGCCCAGCGGAGCGCGGCGACATGAGCGCCAGCGCATCTGTATCCGGCGTCACTCTTGACCCCAGTGGAGCGCGGCGACATGAGCGCCAGCGCATCTGTATCCGGCGTCACTCTTGACCCCAGTGGAGCGCGGCGGCATGAGTGCCAGCGCATCAACATCCGGCATTCACCCTTAGCCCCAGCGGAGCGCGGCAGCATGACCGCCAGCGTATCAACATTCGGCGTCACCCTTAGCCCAGCGAAGCGCGGCAGTACGACCACAAATACAGAGATATTTTGAACAAGTCAGGAGTGCATAAAAACTCCAAGGGAGTGCAACAATTTGAGAGTAAAAAGAAGCACAGAGTAAGACACAGGACATGTGCAGAACAACACGCAAAGGACTATGCAACCTGCAAACCTAAATCAAATAAAGCCCTACTCACCGGCATAAGGATCGCCTCTAGGTCGCTGTGCGCGATCTGGTGGCACAAAGCAGAAAGGACGAACCCAAAAGAAAAGGCAAAATCAGGGCATAGGGGGTTAGGGCAAGAAAATTTTTATCACACCCGACGCATGTAAACATGCTTTTCCCGCAGACCGCGCCAGATAAGGGATTGGAGTGTTAACAGTATACTATTTAGTCGTTATCAGCTTGCATTAATTCAATATTAAATTCAATCACTTAGCGCGTTAACGCGCTAAGTGATAAGAAATCTCCCATTTCATTTTGTCATGATATAAACTTGTATCATCATATGGCGAGGGAATTAAGATGATAGGTTTCAGATTAACCGATGAAATGGACAAGGCTTTTCTACATGCAGGAAAGGCAAAGGGTATTTCAAAACATGAATTTGCTAAACAAATGGCGTTAAAAGGATATGAGTCTTTATCAATTTCAAGTGAAAAAAAGATAGAGGCGAATATAAAAGTATCCGCATCAACAATGAATACTTTGAATAATCTTGTTGTGATGATTGTGAAGCAACTGAACCCACAAATGAGCACTGATGAAGCAATCATATTGGCTAATGAGCAGGTCTTCTCTATTTCTAAGTTACAAACAGAGCAGATAGTAAAATCGCTTGGGCTAGGGGATTAATATGTTAGATAGAAAGAAAAATGATGGTTCTTTAGTTGAGTTGACAAGAGGGGGACAAACACTAACTCACTTCTTGAGAATGCTTCACCAAATACTTTCGAGATATATAAAAATTGTTTTATTGGCGTATGTCATCGGTAGTGTTGGTATAGGTTATTTTCTCTCATCTGAGACGGATTTGAAGATGGGATCTCAATATGCAATATCAGCATTTCGAGTTGAATATTTGCTGGATAAAAATGTGAAAACACAATTGATTCTGCCTAGTGGTAAATCAGTGACGGTTACGCACGGGCAAATTGTTAGCAGTCCAACAATGAAGAACCACTTTGAGATTATCAAGGGGAAAATTTACTTAGGTGCCATTGCATCATTATTTTTATCAGCGCTAGTTGCAGTGTTTTTGTTTCGGTACTTAAGAAAGAGAGGTAAGAATGATGCTAAAGATGAGCATATAAGAGGGGCCGCTATAGGCAATAAAGAAGAACTGATCTCAGCTGTGAAGGAGAAATTGAAAACAGCACATTTGCCAAGCCGATACTCACTTAATAATGTTCCGTTACTTCCCGCGCAGGAGTGTACAAGCATTCTTTTAGCTGGCTCACCAGGGGTAGGTAAATCAACGGTAATTAGAGACATATTACGGCAGGGACGCATCCATAATGACAAAGCCGTCATCTATGATATTTCGGGGGAGTTTACCAAACGATTTTATCGCAAAGGCTTCGACGTAATATTAAATCCATTCGACAAACGTACTCATTCTTGGACTTTGTGGAATGAGGGAAGAAATGAAATTGCTTACAACCGGTTATCCCAGGCTGCTATTCCTCCGGTTGATAAAGGTGATCCATTTTGGTCTATGGCACCTCAATTAGTGTTTTCATCCATAATGGATGAGTTAGGTAATCGCACAGAAACACCTTCCCATGAGCATCTTATGAATATTATTCTACGGATGAGCGATGACAAGCTGGCACAGGTCGTTGCTCATCAGGATGCAAGGACAGTATTCAACCTTGATGTTGAGAAAATGGCGGGTTCACTCAGAGCGGTAATAACTGCATATACTCGCAATTTGAAATACCTTTCACATATGACAGGGCCGCAATTTTCTTTTAGAGATTGGGCGCGTAATGAAGATGATAGACGCTGGGTATTCCTAACTGTCAGAGATGATTTAAAAGTCACTATGATGTCTGCTTTAACCATGTGGATAGAGTCTGCATGTTCAGCAATTCTCTCTCTCGAACCATCTGATGTGCGTCGAATTCTTTGTGCTTTTGACGAAATACCGACACTACATCCAATCCCTTCATTACTTGATTTTTCAGGCACAGGAAGAAAATTTGGTGCTGTACCAATTCTTGGGTTTCAGAGTAATAGCCAACTATTAGAGAAATATGGCGAACATAGAACTAAGACATTAACAGATGCAGCCGGTGTATTTATGGGCTTTAGCATTAAAGGTTCTGATGGTGCCAGTTGGATTGCAAAACAACTTGGTAATAGTGAAATTGAAGAGGCAACAGAGAACTTTTCAATTGGTGCAGCAGATGTTCGTGATACTACCAATGTTAATAGAACGACACAAGAACGTGAACTGCTTCTTTATAGTCAAATTCAAGGTCTGGAAGATTTGCACTGCCTAATAAGAATGGGGAATGGTTTACCGGTAACCAAACTTGAATATAAACACGACAACATGCCTACAATTGCTAATGCGATAGAGGAAACGGATATATTTAAAGCACAAACATTCCAGACTGAGTTCCATATAGAAAAAGAGACAGATGCGAAGAGCACTGTTGAAGGGGTTATTAAGCATGCGAAAGCAAATAACATCAATGATCTTTTAAGCTGGGAAGCACATAAGGCCATAAAAGAAAAACAAGATGCAGCTCGCAAACAAGCGACAACAGGCAATTCATCGACGACAGATAGTGACTCAGAAAACAAACCGTTTAACTCCCCACAAAATAAAATTGAAGAAGCAATATCAAAAGCAGCCGAAGAGGTAAATAAGAACGCCTCCCCATCAATTACCATCGATACTTTTAAATTTGGAGACTAAATGCTCAGTCTTAAAAAAATAGGTAATGTTAAAGAGGCGGGTAATTACTATCTTAGCCATGATAGTTATTATAATAAAGATACTGGCGAAGTTCACAGTGAGTGGGGAGGTAAGGGGGCTGAAGAGTTAGGTTTGTCAGGGGCTGTCGATACAGATAGATTTATAGAATTACTTGAAGGAAAAATAAAAGCTGATATTCAGCTCGGGCGCACGAAAGTTAATGGAGATTTAGAACATGTACCAGGTTGGGATTTTACATTCAGTGCTCCCAAAGGTGCTTCTATATTAGCCTTGGTGGGGGATGATAAAAGGCTTATTCAGGCCCATCAGGAAAGTGTCATTGAAGCAATGAAATTTCTTGAAAAGAATTATGCTGCTACTCGAACGTATAAAGACGGGAAAACTCACCTAGAGAAAGTAGATAATCTTTTATATGCATCTTTTATACATACCGAGTCAAGATCTCATGACCCTCAATTGCATACGCATAATCCAGTAATTAATGCAGTCCTTGATAGCGAAGGAAAATGGAAGAGCCTAGAGCCGGTAGAAATGTACCGTGCAAAGATGATGGCGGGACTGGTGTACCGTTCTAGCTATGCTAGTAAGGCAAGAGGCTTAGGATATGAAATTGAAGTCACTGATAGGGAAAAAGGCTTCTTTGATATCAAAGGTATCCCCGATCCATTAAAGGGGTCTTTTTCAAAGAGACGGCAACAAATACAAGCTGCAATAAACCAAAGGGGGCTATTCGATCAAAAATCCATCGAGAAGGCTACGTTATTTACCCGTGATAAGAAAACATCTATTGCTCAAGAAGAACGTAATGAAATTTGGAAAACTACAGTCACAGAATCTGGTTTCGATATTGATTTATTTATAAGTAATGCCAAAGAGCAGCAAATTCAACAGCAGAACAGGGGGGAGCGTGATATCCATGATAACAACGGAATCGAGTCACCGGCCCCTGAAAGCAAAACAGAGTCAACAAGCAAGACAAAAGAACGACCGGAGGCAAAGGAATCCTTTTATGAAAATCATAAAGAGCAATCTGAAGCTTTTGCAGAGAAGGGAGATACAACCGATTTTTTATCACAACAAGAGCACATACACTTAGAAGAGAGCAGACACTTTGACTACGATAGCCAAAGTCTAAATGACGTTAGATTAGCCTATAAGGTTTTAGCTGAAAATGAGTCTGTATTCTCATATAAAGCGTTGCTGAAAGAAGCGATGAAATTGAGGCTTGGGTTGGAGAACTCTAGCAAAGCCGACATTGATTTGGATATTGACAGACTAATTGATGTAGGTGAGTTAATTCCAAGAAAGACTGGTTTTACAACAAAAGAAGCGCTCAGCCGTGAGCGTTTCATAGTAACAACTATGCTCAATGGTAAGGATACTTATCAAGCAATTGGTGACTTAAAAGGAGTTAAGACTCACATAGATGCATTTGAACAAAGACAAACAGAATTATTAGGACAAAAATTTACTTTCTCAGATGATCAGCGTCAAGCTATCCAGGATATGCTTTTGAGCAAGGATCTTGTTAGCGGTATTCAAGGATACGCGGGTACGGGGAAAACAACATTACTATCATGTGTTATTGAATACGCTACTAACCAGGGATACATAATTAAAGGGCTTGCACCAACAGGTTCAGCGGTGGAAACACTTCATAAAGATACAGGGATAGTAACATCAACAGTAGATAGTTACTTGTTTACTCGTAAACCTGAAGATATAGAAAGTAAACAAATAATATTGGTAGATGAGGGTAGTCTTTTAAATGCAAAGCATGTTCAAGATTTGCTTATAGCAGCTAAAAACTCAGGGGCTAAATTATTCCTGTTAGGCGATAAAGATCAACACGCGGCAGTAGAGGCGGGCAAACCATTCATTATTATGCAGGCATTTGGGATGCAGGTAGCAAGTGTTAAGACTATCATTCGCCAAAAAAATGAAGAATTACTTAATGCTGTGAAAGATGCAATAAATAATAACTTTTCTGAATCACTAAATTGGATGGGTAAAAATGTAGATGTTGATGAAAATCCGCTTGGAAAAATGGCAACGGAATGGCTATCACTCACTAGTGAAGAGAGAGAAAAAACATTAGTTATAATTCCAGAGAATAAAACAAGACGCAAATATAACTCAACAATAAGAAGAGAATTACAAGAGGAAGGTGTTGTTTCTAAGGATGAGATATCTACCAGAGTTTTATTAAATTCAAGAATGAATCACGCTAAAATGCGTGACACAAGATATTATAAAACAGAACATCTGATAGAGTTTCAAAAAGAAACCCAAGGAATTAAACCTGGATTTTATAAAATAACACTTTTTAATCACCTGGATAATGAATTAACGATTAGTTCTGATAACAAAGATGTTCATGTTTTTAGGCCAGGAGAGCTAGACGAAAAAGATAGATATCAGCTTGATGTATTTGAGGAGGAAAACCTAAAAATATCAAAGGGTGACAAGTTGCAATGGACTAAATCAAGAAAAGGACTAGGTTTAAAAAATGGAGATATGCTAGAAGTTATTAGTACGGATAGTAGTAAAGGAACATATCAGGCGATTAGAGAGAACGATGGGCAGATATTTGAACTTGATGCAAACCAACGTTTGAATGTTGATTATAGCTATTCACTTACATCCTATAAAGCGCAAGGTAAAACATGTGATCGTGTGTATGCATTATTAGTCGCAAGTAAAAATAAATTGGTTAATAATAAGTCATTTTATGTATCAATATCCCGAGCTAAGCATATCGCAAAGATTTTCACAGATAATAAAGCTAAGTTGCTCGATGCTATAAATAAGAAAGATAGTGATAAAACAACGGCACTGGAAGGCTTTTCTACAGGTCAGATGAAAAGAGAGGCTAATGATGAGAAGAATATACCGAAGGATAATCGGAAGCTTCACCAAGCTATTATGGAGGTAAAAACAGCTTCCGAGAAACTATCAGCTAAACAAGCGGTATTTAGTCATACCGACTTACTCAAAGAAGCGATGAAATGGACACTCGGTATTTATGATGCCAACGATATTAGTGATGCAATAGCTCATCTACGCCAGGAAGGTAATTTAGCTTTGTCTTCAATTCAAAAAAAAGGAGAAGGGTCTGAACACTATTATACCTCAAGAAATAACGTTCTTATTGAACGTGAGTTAGTCGTCCATCTTCAGCAAGGGAAAGGGAGGTTAGCAAAATTAGCACCTAAAGGTGTGATTAAGAGCTATGTAGACTCAAGGAATGAACGCGCATTGTCTGAAGATATTATGCCAATAAATGAGAGTTCTTTGTTTGCTCTTGAAACTATATTCAATAGCAAAGATGAAGGAATTTTAGTTCTAGGTTCTGATAATACAGGCCACAAGAATTTACTACGAACTGTAGGTAAGTCGATTGCAGAGCACCAAGAATACAAAGTTCATGCTTTTAGTACCAATAATACAGGGGTGAAGCAGATGAAAGATGATGGCATGAAGAATGCCATGTCTATTTTTTCTCATATGGATCGAATAGAGGCAAGCATTGCTAAAGGAGAGCCGCTTAAGGGGCGTAGGCAGCTTTGGTATGTAGAGAACATATCAACATTAGGGGCAGAGGAAACGCTTCGCCTACAGCGACTGGCGCGTTTCTCTGGGGCAAGGTTGATTATGGTAGCCGACAAAAATGAAAATGCGTTGTCTTGGGGGGCTGTACCGACTCTACTAAACCATCACGGAATGCATACAGTTAACTTTAATGCAGCTGTGATGGCACATAATCCCGAAATTAATAAAGCGTCAGATGCCTTAGTGAAAGGCAGGATAGAAGAGTCCCTCTCTGCTCTATCACCAATGGTTCATGAAGTTGATAGCCAGATAAAGGCCGAGGCAAAAATAGCGCGAATAGGCGTGGTTAAAGATACCTATCTCAACCTCAGTACGGAGGAACGAGCACAAACAGCGATTATTTTACCCGATCATCATACGCGGCATGCAGTAAACAGTATGATAAGGGAGGGATTAAAAGCCGAAAAATCACTTGCCTATAATGGAACTGAAACTACTGTGTATCGCCAGGTTACTTTAGATCCCTTTGAGAAGAAGGAAGCTAGATTCTATAAAGTAGGCATGGTATTAGAATCGGAATCAACTACGCAGAATGGAACTAAAGGTGATAAATTCACAATTGTAGATGTGGATAAGAAAAATAATATCTTAGAAATAAAATCTTTAGCTGAAGGTAAAATATTAAGTATTAAAACAAAGGATATCCCAACAAGTAAGGGGAATGGATTCATTTCATATGCAGTAGAAAATAGAGAAATTGTTAAGGGTGAACGAATTAGGCTCACCAGAGCGTTTCCATTGCCAAAGAAAAAGCAAACAGACAAAGGAGGGTATCTGCCAAAAAATACTGAAGCCATAGTTAAGGATATTAATGTAAGCACGGGGGATTTAATCCTGACATTAAACAATGGACAGCAAATAACATTAAACGCACAGCAATGGAAACACTATGAATGGGGATATACTCATAATCATTATCAGGTAAAAGATTCTGCATACAAACAAGTTATTACTATTATGGAATCATGGAAAAAAAACTTTGCTACGCAAAATGCCTTACATAACACGTTATCGCGTTCTACACACAACCTGACTGTTATTACAGATAATAAAGAAAAGCTATTTGATACACTGAGAGCAAACACAGGCTTTCAGAAAATGGCACTAGATAATAAAAAAGTATCTGTAACTCAGGCTGACATTAAGAATTTTGATGAGCTATGGGGAAAGTCACTTAGTCCGTTTGAGAAGAGAATTACACGCTTAGAGTTAGCTGTTAGTAAGGCCGTATCGAAGTTTGTAGAAGTTACAGCCAAAAAAGAGATTAAGACTCCTGAGTTTCCGAATAAAAATCAGCAACCGGAAAAAAATAGACCAACTAAACAACGGTCATTATGAATTAAAGCAGCTGCGGAATATAACTATCTCGCAGCTGCTTTGCATTAACGGATAGAAATCAAATTGAGTAGACGACTACCACTTACAAGCTCAATGCAACCAGATTCTTTAACTATTTGTTTAACGCTATCAGGAGTTGTACCTGTATGGCAAAAAACGCCCTTACAACCTTGGGAGTTAACCACATTTATAAAGTTTATAACATGTTGTTTTTGAATTGCCCCGTTATAACGTTTAGCTTGAATTAGGCATAATTGATGACCTATCCAAATACGTCCATCAATACCCCCATCACCGCTATAACATTTATTGCGTTCTATTGCATGACCTTGATACTCAAAACCAGTTAGAATTAGCTCTTCAAAAACATAAGGGTCAATTTTTTTAAGGTAGGCCATTTTTTGCGCGTCATTATTAAAAGCTGCTAATTTTCTTATAACGGTTTTTGCGCTATTGATCTTCATTTTATGCCGGTTAAATTTTTTCGGTTTGAAAATGAGGACGCAGATCACAATAAAAATAATAACCATAAATTTAAGAGTTATTGTATCACCCATTTTATCGACTCCATTTAGTTCGGGATATTGGCTGTAGTGGGTTTGGTTTCCGGTTCTGAATTAGTAGGGAGAGTTGCAGACACCTTAGATTCTTCAGGAACCGAGACAAGAGAGGCGGTTTGTTCGCGTTCTATCATGCGTTTTTTTTCTAAGTCGGCAGGAAGTATGGATGTTCGGATATTTTTACTGCCTTTGGATACTTGATCCTTACTGTTTACAAAACAACCTATCAAAGTTAGAAGCCCTGCGCCCAAGACTATGAGTACAAAACCTAGAACGGTACTATTCATCGTTATCACCATTTTCATTTTTTTGTGCATGCACTAAATTGAAACTCTTTACCGTCTTAATTTCAGGCTCAGTGAACAGGGAATAGAAGAGCAACAGCCAGGCACCGCTAAAAATTGTGGCCTCAAACCAAAATGATTTGGAGAGCAACAAAGGATCACCCCCGTTCGTTTGAATAGTTAAGATTGCGGCTAAAAGTAAAAGCGTACATAGATGTAAATAGGTTCCAAATTTCCAAGACGTTACAAAAACTAGGCGTAAAATAAAATGAAGAATAACGACATTGACTAGATTTAAGAAAATCAAAAGACTCGTTGGAAAAATAATAATTCCGAATAATTTATTTAAACTAACGACAACAGGAAATGCAGAATACAAAAGTAATGATTTATCGTTCATCACATACCACCTACTAGTTTCATATCGCTGTCTCTTGAATGGAAAAATGACTTAGTGACAAGTTCTGTATTTGAGCTTGATTTACTATGGTTCTGAGAAGGAGGGGATAATTCGGCAGTAAGCAAACCTAAATTTGAATCATTCATTTCTGATGAGGATGGCGAAACACCAGACTCACGCTTTAGGCGCTCATAGATGGGTCTAATTTTATTAACGTAGTTTTGCCTTGCTGTTGCCTTACTTTTGTCCCAACCAGCGTTATAGGCACCCACGGAGTTCCAATTCACACCACCTATAGAAAAATTACCCGCAAGTACCCATGCCCCAAAATTTATACTAAGGCACGGATCTTCCATTAGTTTTTGTCTGCTAAGCTTGTTATCTGTGAAAACCGGTTTATCATGCCACCAAGAATTAATTTGCATCATAGTGGCGTCAGTTGTTCTATCTGAGTTTTTCAAGTTTATGGCGCGATTGTTATACTTAGACTCACCTTCCGCAATTGCCTGGATCAACAATGGCGATACACCATACTGTTGCCCTGCACTTATGAAGCAGTCCATAAATGCGTAACTTGGAAGGGGAATTAAAAACGAAGAAGAAAATAAAGAGACTAATATTAATTTTCTCATTTCAACCCTCTGTTAGTCTATGATATAAATTTGTATCATCAAAGATTAGCATAAATGCAATTTGATGGCATAAAAAAACTATGCCAAAATTAACTAAACTTGGTTCTGGTAAATGAGCGATGAGTAAAATCAAATCGAAGCAAGAAGAACAGAAGAAAAATAAAGTAGTCAATTTGCTAACCGGCTTTTCAAGGGTAAAAAGTGATATCGCAAAAATTACAGCTGAGCATGTCGTTGATGATATCCCGGCACCTGAATTTGGTGACGGGAAAATCACGACTCAGATTTACCGCAATAAAAATATATTCGCCAAGATAGATAACAAGATTAAGCAGGTTTTACCTTATTACACAGCGCTTTACGCAGTAATAGGAACTAATTCAGAACCAGTGCCAGTGCTCATTTCGCAAGAACCCAATGATATTTCAGACGGATTCCCTCTTGTTGATGCTAAAACGTTCCAACGTCTAAGGGTTGAGGACTGCGATTTTTATGTGCTGCAAGGGGATGATTTTGTCCCCATAGCGAAGCCATTTTCTAAGTAGGTATATTGCATGAATGACACTCAAAAAATTACAGCTGAAGATGTTTCTCAATTTCTTAATCAGTTAACGCGTAGAAAAAAAGTATTGCGCCTTATGACTGCTGATCAGATAAACATCCTAATTTCAGATGCGAAAGCAGTTTTGGAAGATGTAATAGCTGATGAAGATATCAAAAAACGGCAGGAAGCAGAGCGACAAGCCAAAATCAAAGAGACGGCAAAACTACTCAGAAATGAAGGCATTGGCCTTGATGATCTAGAAAAACATATGGTAAGCCGACGTTCGCCAACTGTAGAACCAAAAACCTATTTGATTAATGGAAGGAAGATTATCTATAAGGGGTCTGGACGAATGAATAAGGCGCTAAAAGCCATAGTAGACAAAGAAGGTCATGATGCGCTCGAAAAATACTTAGTTCGGGAATGATCAGTTCAAGGCCCTGATTTTGTGCATGCACAAAATCAGGGCCTCTCCTTTTTGCACGCTAATGACAGCGAAAAATTAAAGCCCGAACAACATTGTCCCGTTACTCAGCGTTAGCGTTGCCAGCTCCAGTTCGTGTATCCTGAACCGCTCATTGCCTGGTTGTCCGTTGTCATACTGCCAGCTGCACCAACAGTAATCTCCCATTACAGACATAACGGTCATAGTCTGCATACTTCCTTCTTTGCGCATCACTGGCGCACCCACATAAATTTCTGGCCTCATGATTGTTACCTCAGAGTGAAGTGGCTCTGTCGCCACCCGTAAAATCATGCTGTCACGACCTGCGGCGCACAAGATCCATTGCGTCAGCCGGTGCCATACTAAATCTCACCCCATACTGCGCCCCCACATCCAGCGCAAATATTCGCGTATACACTTCTGTGCTTGCCGCGTCTTTGTGGCCCATAAAGGTTTGCACCACTTTAAAGGCCACACCGCTTTGCACTAAATGCATGGCGAACGAGTGCCGAAAGGTTTTCGGGGTAATGACCGGCAGACTAAAGGTGACACCGTCACGCCTTGCGCGTGTCACGGCGGCACGTAACCAGCTGCGCGGGGTTTCATCACTGATGGTGTCGCCGTGCTCGTTCACCCACAGCGGTGCATATTTCCTGGGCCGGAACGTAGCCAGGTATTCGTGTACCAGGCGCACATAGTTTTCATCGAGCAGCGGCACGATGCGTTTCAGTGCCTGGCCCTCTTTCGGGCGGCCCCGTCCTTTTTGCCGTTGCTTCAGCGTCTTCAGTACCACAAACGGCGAGTCGCCCTCGATGTGAAAACAGGCGGGCGTCAGGGCCAGGGCTTCGTTTAATCGTGCGCCGGTGTTCCACAGCGTTTCTATCAGCAGCCGTTGCCGTAAGTCAGGCAGATAGGAGAGCAATACCGTGACTTCGGGGGCCAGCAGATAGAGTGGCAATTCCGCATCACCGGAGGCCAGCACTTTTTCACGTAACGCCAGGGCATGACCATAGCTAAACAGCGGAGCCGGTGCGCGGATCGCGCTACGTGAAATCTGCCCCAAATCGTGAGGAATGATGCTCGACATTTCATTATCCGCAATTTGTCCTGAATGAGACTATTTTGACGCAATTCAGGTCGATGTACGATCACAATAAATAGGTGATCGGTCACGGCGGGTTTTGGGAGTTTTCGCTATAGACGGGAAAAGCCAAGTTAAAAAGGGTGACAACCGGAGCGTAACGCGCCCGACACGCCCCGATTGTCGGTCTCTGGCGGTATGCAAGCCCCTGAGACAGAACGGATTATAGCAGACATTCCGCGCGGGAGTAGGGGACTCGTCCGAGTTTGGCACTCTCCGCGTAAAGCCAAGTGATGCAACAGCGGTGACGTACAGCGTCGCAAAGTCGCCTTGGCAGGTATTAGAACAAGAGTATGACAAGTGATTCTCATGGTAATATAATCAGTAATACAAATTTTTGGACGTCATAATGAAAAAATTGAAATTAAATTATCTCCTTTCTCATGTATTTTTCTTTTTTTTAGGTATGTTCGCGACTGTGGTTGTTTTATGGGGCCTCTATAAAGATCCAACAAGGATAACTGCACCAGCTTTAACGGCGCTAATTGCCATGTGTACTTTCTTACTTGCTTTATGGTCTGCATTTAAAGTTAACAAATGGTTGAGCAATAAAGTTAATGATGTCGCATTCAAAAAAGCAGAAAATATTTTAGAATCATTAACTGAAATGAAACTTACTACAGATTTTATAAAATCACGCTGTACCATACTTGAGGATATAACTATTTATAGTGAAAAAGATGAAGCATGGCTTAAAGATTTACGTGAATATCTTAATAAGTTGGATGAAAAAGCGTTTCAATCTTATATAACTACATGGTCACTAATTAGAACGTTAAAATTATTTAACACTAGCGTAAATGAACTTAAAGTAATACCACTATTATCCAATATCGGAAAATGTAACTCTAAATTAAGACTGGAGCTGGTTGAAATAAATAACACCATCATGTATAAAAACTACCACTTGACGGTCGAAGCCTCAAAGAAATATATTATTTTGCATAGACAATTATCTAAATTATTTTCAGAACTATATGAATTAAATTATGATGATATTTTCGTACACAACGTAAGATCTACACCACCCGTAAAGAAAACTTCTCCGTAGTGGCTATAGTGTGCCATCAATTGCTAAAATAGCCGCCTTACCAGTTAATTTTGGGTGGTTTTTACGGGTAAACACAAACGCACTACTAGGGAAGTGACATACAACCATTAAAGCGCCACTGGCAACAGCTGGTTAGTGTTTTGCACTCTTCGCGTAAACCCTGGAAGCGGGGGGGAAAGCAGCATCAACGTAAACTGTACTGCAAAAATGCATTATCAACTTGCGCGTACTGCATTTTTGCAGTACATTTAATAAGGGCACATACCGCAGGGAGAAAGGCAATGGCAACAATTACGATACGTATTGATGATGAATTAAAACAGAGCTTTGATGATGTGCTCAGCGAATTGGGGACATCTCAAACCGAAGTAATTATTAATACCTGTAAATATATCGTCCAGAATAAGAAACTTCCTTTTGTTGTGATCGAGAAACTGAAAACTCCAGAAGAGCTGAGAAAAGAAATTCTTGATAAATTCAATCTTGCCTATTGGGTCATTAGAGATTTGGCGAGCAACCAAAAAAATAACAACCCAATATATCCCAATCACTGTAGGATTATTATCTCTACATTACGAGGTTTCACTGATTTGTTTAATAGTTTCGATGAGGCTATCGAAAATTCTGTCCCCCGCGATGAATATAAGTCTCTATTAGCGGCCTGTGGGGATGCCTTATATATCGCCAATAGATTAGACCATAGTGTTAACTATTCTGGCGCGGAATATGTTTTGCTAAATGAATTGGCCGCCTATATCAATATCGCGGTCATATCGTTCGGACGGGTATTAAGTATAGGGAAAGACATTATCCGTCATTTTCAGGTTATATTGATTGAAAATAATATAGCAATAAAGCATTGGGACACCTTTGAGGCCCGTCTCACGGAAGCGCTGGAGGAAGGCACTTTATTCCAGACGGCGGTCATTAATCTAGTCATGACAGGCCGTAAACAAGGGATTCGATTCAGGGTTAGGGACAATAGCCAGGGGCTTGATGCGGGAGCCTTACATCATGCGTTGATACCCTTTGGATTCTCGCGTGAACAGGCAGAGATCATCATCAATAATTGCCAAACCGATATACCTGACTCCCTTAATAAGGAAATACAAAATCATGACTAATATGATGATAAATAAGTGATACTGAGTGTCAGCCAAGAAGCTGATAGCCTTGACAGACATATGTCACAACCCACGATTAACAAGAGGGTCTAAAGATGGCAAGACTGAGTTTTGAGAGAAAAAAATTACTGTACCGTACCGCTGATGCGCTTTCTGTTGCCTATGATAATTTGGAATCTCTATCCTCCGATGAAGTGAGGGAGTTTATCGAAGGTGGTGACATTACCGTTGCTGCACTGGCGTATGTTACTGGTTTGCAAGAAGATGAAATCATTGAAGAGGCCGTTAAACAAGCTAAAAAACGAGAGCTTAAGCAGGGTTAATCGATAAAGATAAGCTACATATAAACCATGACGGCTATCATAATACGAAGCACCATAAATAAGGAATGAAACGATGCAAATCAAAGCTGAACAGTTTGTAACTCATAGCGGCAGGAGAGTTCTAACAGATGAAGGGCATCAAGGAATGGACGGTAAACCGAGTGTAGGTTCTACAACGGAGAAGAAACAAGGACTTGTAGCTGCTGCAATTTTTGCGAATTGTACTGATTTGGACAGCAAACAGCTTGATGAGATTATTGAGTGGGTTTGCCTCTTCAAGTCTTGATCTGGCCTAAACTGATGCAGCAAAGCCGCCATTTTGGGCGGTTTTGAGTTTTGGCACTCTAGGGGTAAACACAACAGACATAGCCAGTAGAGAGAAAGCGAGGGGCCACTGGCATGTTTCATGCCGTTAACCGGTTACTCCGGCAATAAAGGAAAGCGTATGTCAGAATTTTTCCTTCCCACGGAAACATAACCAGATATCCCTACGTTATGCTTTCAGCATGAAAGGAAAATAAGAAACAGAGGAGGGAAATATATTGTCTTCACGGGGTTTATTGCGCTAGTAAAAAATCAATCTACCTTTTAGGTTTTGAAAAAACCTATTAACAGGTAAATTGAAATCGTTGCAAGCATATTTGTATGCAAAATTTGCTTGCATATTTACGGCGATTTCCTCCTGCCAAAACAGGATTAAAAAACATGATATACTGATTTTTTTAAAAATGATAATACAACCCAGCGACACTCAATTAAGTTAAATCAGATTACATCTTATAAGGTATCCGTATGCAAATTGATAATGCGTTAACAGACAAAATTTTAAATCTTGCACAGAACGGCATTGTGCAAATTACTGATTTGCACCATTACGATAAAGATACGGTGCTCTTCCATTTTGACCATCTATGCGCGCAAGGGTGGGCAGAGCCGCGTCCTGTCAGAAATGACCGTGATGGAATTTATGGGTTTATGCTCCAGGGAATTACAACGGAAGGGCGGAGAAAATTGCACATTAAAAATCATCAAGAACACACCGAGACACCCGCCGCTTTACTGGAAAATTGCACTATCAATGGTGGGCTAGTACAGATACAGGTCGGAGGTGGCAATAACCAGACGGGAGCGTATACCGCGCAGTCTGATGGGGGCCGTCTGTTGATATGGGCTAAACGAGTGTGGGGATGGGTAAAGCGTTGGTGGGGGGGAGTTAAGCTTGGCGGGACAAACGGCCAGTATTTACCTGGCCGAGTTTTTTACATTTTTGGCCTTTTTGTCTACGATCTACGAATCTTACTGATTTTTGATTCCAACTGAGCCACGGCTTCCTGAACAGCGGCAAATATATCTCGCGGATAACTCTTTTTTTCTTTAAATATACTTTCTGCTTTTAGTGCCACATCTTCAGATAATTGGAATTGATGACAAGCTATAGTGTTTTTTACCGAAAAAGATAACGTAACTTTAAATGATTTACTCTCTTCCTGAGTAATTTCTATCATTGGGAAACCAGAAAAAGAAAAGTTGTTATCTTTTAGATCATCAATAATGGCTAAAGCAATAGCTCCTGCTACTCGGCTATTTTGCAAATCAGGACTATATAGCATGGGGAAGCCTTATATAAAAAAACAGAATACCACTTAATGTATTAAAACCAAAGCCACCAACTTTAGTGGTTCACTTCGAACTGGCGGGGTTATGTTTTGGCCCTTTGCGGGTAAAGCCAAGCTTAGAGAGCTTAGGAGAGACGGTGGTGCAACTCGTAACGAATGGCTTGAAGTTTCCGATCTACTACCTGTTGCCATTCGTATCGTGTTAATGATATTTGCTTACTTTGTCGGATCAATATTGAGGGTGTAAATTTTTGCTTTCAATTTTGGCAAGGCAGACTCGCAGTATGAATAATAACCACTATTATTGACATAATATAAAGCATGGTTATAAATAAATTTATTCATATTTACTCCGATATATTCATGTTTCATACTACGTAGATCATTAAGATAACTTGAATTATTCGTTGCATCTTTCAATAAGGTACAATATTTAACAAAGAGTTGTATTGAATCATCGGTTGCTGCTTTTCCTGGATTAGATTTTCTCTGTGATTTTTTATTTTCTAATGCATCAGCTTCCCGAGAATTACTTTCCTCCATTACAGTCATTGTTTTATTAATATAGTTTTCAACATCAATATTTATATTCTCCTGATTAATGTCGCAGCTTGCCATTGACGGCCCACCAGGATAGCGCAGGTATACAACGCCATCATTTTCATCATATGACAAACTGGCTTGTAAAATTTTATTTGGTGTTAACGGGCCTGTAGCAACACAATTATTTAAATATTTGTAGCTCGAACTTTTGAATCCTTGTAAATATAATCCATCGAAACGTTGGAAACCTGATTTTGGCGTATACACAACATAGCCTTTATCTGGCTTATCATAGGATTTTACTATGACAGGGGTTGTGCTACACCCATATAAAACGACAAGAGATAGTAACAATAACCTTTTCATTTCAAATCCTTACAGTAAACGACGAAATAACAAGTAGAGCAAAAGGTACGACAGTTTAGCTTATAAACAGGATAAAATTGATACTTGGGCGCTGCGGGGTATTTGAACATAAACCTACGGTTTATGGGGCTATACCGTAACCCCGATTGTCAATTTTTCGACCTTTTTCCACTCTTTCTACATAGCTTGCAATGATTATCACTCATTTGATGGATCATGTTGAGCCATTCGTCAGGAGTGATCAAACAGGGTGCGCCTTTATCAGGGTGAATTTTCAACAATAACGAAGGGTTCTCTAAAGAGCTGGGGTCGAGGGGTGGGGTAATCACCCAGGTAGGGAGATTTGTCTGTACAACGGGCACTTTCATCAGTCTTGCGTATGCCTCCAGCCCGGGGACATCGGAAGCGCTATCACCGAAAATCAGCAGAGCTATATCTTCACCGCAATGTTCACATTGTTGCAGACTGGTGAGAATCTCCCGTGGTGCCCGGAAAGGTAGCTCATACCGCTGTTCCACCTTACGTTCGTTCTCCAGAAGGACATCGAGCATATGTAGGGCAGATTCATCTTTTTTTGTCAGACGATTACGGTTTTTCATGGTGTTCTATTCCTATATATTTTCGACAGCCATGGAACCCCATCCTACATAGGGTCAACCATCAATAACTTCCGAAAGGGTTTCGATGACGGCATCAACACCATCTAAGGCATCGTCAAGCTGAGTTATGGCATCCTCTGACGCCTGTCCGCGTTCAGACTGCTGTAACCCTTCCGGCATGTTTTCTAAGTATTCTTGCTCCTCATCACGAAGGACTTCGAGATCGGCTTTCAGGCTTTCGAGTTGAGAGCTGATTGCCGCCAGAGACTTTCTGCGAGCTTTGTTCATTTTCTCACCTTCATTAATAACTAACTGTGAGTTTTATACGTAAACTTACTGTTTGAATTCTGTCAATACAGTAATACCATAAATCTCTGTTCAAATGCTCCCGCGAGTCTATTTGGCACTCTGCGGGTAAAGCCAATAGGCAGGGGAAAAGTCGCCAGTGTATGAGTGTTCGCCAGGAAACCTTATAGGGGGAAACAAACAAAAAGGTGCGCTAGGCACAGTGGGAGCGTAGCTGAAAAATACGACATTTGGCTTTCATGACAGATAATCACTCACGGAAAATTATAAAGTAACCAATATTAATATTCCGGTTTATCAGATATTCTGCTGAAGGCTATTTGCAACAATGCCATTATTAATAATGATAGTCCTATCTGCTGATGAGATGGTTGACGGCCGGTGCGCAATAATAACTCGTGTTATATTGAGGCTGGAAATTGCCTTATTTATCAATGCTTCATTACGCTCATCTAAATGACTTGTTGCCTCATCCATAAATAGGATTCCAGGCTTGCGATAAAGTGCCCGTGCAATAAATATTCGCTGTCGTTGCCCACCGGAGAGGCCCTCGCCGAGTTCGCCAATTAAGGTATCGAATCCCATCGGCATATTTATAATATCTTCATAAATATAACTCAGTTGTGCGCACTCCTTTAACCAACCTTCATCTTCTACTACACTGAATCCAGATATATTCTCCCGCAGAGAGCCAGCAAACAATCTGTCTTCCTGCAAAATACAGGCGACGACTTTGCAGTAATTATTCACACCAACCCCATGGATATCTTTTCCGCTAGCTAATATTTTCCCTTCAGTCGGTTTTGTTAGCCCGCAGAGCAGTTTCATCAGTGTTGTTTTACCACAGCCAGAAGGGCCGATAATCGCCACGCTCTCCCCTGCATTAAGCGACAAATTTAAATTACTGAAAGTATAAGGTGACTGATTATCATAACGAAAAGACAGGTTTTCTGCGAACAGACTGAGTGCAACCCCAGGTGGAAATATGTCCCTTTCAGGTGCGTTGTACTCTGCTTTGGTTAAAGCGATATCGGCAACACGTTCGTTATGCATGGAAAGCATGCGAAAATGCAAAAATATATCGGTGAGAGAAAGTGCCCGATCAGAAAAAATAGCACGGAACGTCCCAAAAGCCACAAAAGTCCCGATAGTCATTTGTCTTTCCATGACGAAAGAAATGCCCAGCCAGAGAATGACAAGGTTATCGCAGGTGTTAATAAATGTACTGACAATGCTAAATAGCATATCAAATTTATTAAGTGTCACCGATGCATTAGCCGCATCGGTAGTCAATGTGAGCCAATTGCGGCGACGCAGCCCAGCAATGCCCTGAGCGCGAACGGTAGCAATACCAAATAATGTCTCAGTCAGGTAAGAACTCGCATTAGCGTCTTTTATTAAGCGCTCTTCTGAAAGCTGCTTATAACGGGAGAACGTGAACATCCGCAGTAAAACATAGAGGGCAGTAAAACCAAGCACAATAAAAACCAGCGAATGTCCATAAAGTATTAACATGGCCAGTGAACCGATCACCATAATGCCATTAATAATACTGCCGGTGATATCATGTATAAATGTCAGACGCATGGTGCCTAACGAGCCAAACCGCGATTGTATATCACCCAGTTTGCGTTTTTCAAACCAAGACAAAGGTAAACGTAACAGATGGCGGAACAGGCCATCCTTCCACTGAATATCAGTCAGTGTGTCCATAATAATGACCGACCAACTCCGCCATACAATAACGCTGGCCTGAAGTAGCGTTATGACGAATAAGCTCAAACAAATTAAGCTGAGTAAGCCAAAATCAGTGGCGGGAATAACATGATCCATGACCAATTGTGTGCCAACAGGCAGTAACAGACTGATAAATTCAATGATCAGTGAGAGGCAGAATATCTTTAGCAAAGCACTTCTAAAGCCGCTGATGTTGCGCAGTAGTTCTGAGATTTTTATCCGTACCTGCCGATTTTCGCGAATAAACCCCGTTTCAGGCCACAATTCCAAGGCAACGCCAGTGAAGTGCTCTGATAACTCTTTTCGTTTAACGACCCTTCTGCCGATAGCGGGATCATGGATAACAACACTTTCACCTTTGATCTGAGTCAGCACCACAAAGTGGTTGAAATCCCAGTGTAAAAGACAAGGCAGCGAGAGTTGGTTAAGCTCATCAAGATCCAACGAGAGTGCTCTTGATGCCAAGCCTAACGCCCCTGTTATGCCTGTCAATGTCGTGAGAGTAGCCCCACGAGCCGAAATACCAAAATCCTGCCGCAGTGCGAGGATATTTGTTCTCCGACCGTGATAACTGGCGATCATCGTCAGGCAAGCCAGCCCACATTCTGCGGCCTCTGTTTGTAGCATTACCGGCACCTTGCGACGGAATGACAGGCTTAGATGATCCTTAAGCCAAGTCAGGGCATCATTTTCCATTGACCGGCCCCCCTGCGCTATTTCTGATGTCATAAAGAGGCGAGAGTATCCACTGATAGAGTCTTCGCTTTTCGAGGAATAACGTACTGGTGGCTTTCATGCCGCTTTCAGCATCCAAACGGCGACCTTGATAACTGAAAGAACTGTTTTCCGGTAATACAATCACTTTATACCAAGTTTGTGGAATATCAGGTGTTTTTGGCGGCGCTGCGGGATAAGTTGCCATTTCCTGTTGAGTAGCTGGGGTGCCAGAAATAGAAAGGATCTTACCGGGAAACTGACCAAATTTTTCCGCAGGAAATGCATCGTAGCGGATATTCACTTTGTCACCGATGGAGATATACGGAGCCGCATGGCTTGGTATCCATAGAACCAAAACATAGTGGCTAGCCTCCCCAGGTATAATTTGCAGCAGACTATCACCAACGTTAATCATCTGCCCTTGTGTTACACTCAATGAATCAACCAATCCCTCAACCGGCGAAGTCACAACCAATGTCCCACTGGCGTCAGCATCAGCGAGTTGGCGGGCTAAATCATTTTTCTGAATTTCCAATTGATATATTTGATTATCATAATCTGCGGCTTGGGTCTGAATTGTGCTCTGCAACGTTATTACCTGAAGGGCATTTTGTTCATTCTGGCTACTGATGCCGAGTAAGTCATTTTGTTGCTGGTAGTACTGAGCCATTTGACCAGTAAATTGATCTTTATTAACCAAGCCTTGATGTAAATAAAGTCGGTAATTCTCCATATTTTTTTTCATCATACTCAATCCCACCTGCGCTTTTTTGAGTATTTCAGCGGAATGCTGCAACGCCGTTTCGTAACTTGATTTTTGCTCATTCAGATTGCTTACTGTGACTTTTTTATTTTCTTTAATACGTAAAATGATATTTTCAATAGCACCAATCTGTTTTTCAATACTAGCCTTTTGGTTCTGACTGACTACCCCAGATGTAGTCGTTCGGCTAATATCTATCTGATATAAGGGCTGACCTTTTTTCACTTTATCGCCAACATCCACGAACTGGCTTACCACATACCCCTGCTGTGAAGAGAAAACCGTTACCGCCCTAGGTACAGAAATCAATTCACCAGAAATCTGGACTCTTCGGTGATAACTTCCAAAGATAATAATCGCCATAAGCAGTGTAAAAAATAACACTGTGAAAGTGACAATAATCCAGACAGGAGTACCCGATATCAGGAGTGACCTTCCTGACCAGTAATTCTTTTTATTATCAATGGCATCCTGTCTAAAAATCATATTTAGATATCTCTAACTCATAATGTTCCATACTGGAATTATTCGATATTTTTATAGAGGAAAATATCTTTCATCATCTTTTTTGTTATTTCATCATCTGTTTTTTCGAAAATGTATTCATCATCTATTTTGCTCTCTAATGAAGAGTAAATAGTCTCAACTTCATTAATTATAAGCATGAAGTTATTCCTGGCTTCAAAATATTTGCATGATGCATACAATAATGCGGTGATTTTATCGGTGTAGTGTTCAAATAAAACCTGAGCATGACAGCGTGCATCATGATATTTACTCTCACGCATGAGTTTTTTAATTAGCATTATTTTTACATTTAATGCGTAAACTTCAATGGATGGTTCATAAGGGAGAGGTAATGAACCAAAGAAATCAAGAATACTGCTGTGCTCAGCATCATCACACGCCAAATAACGCAGCATAAAATATTTCCATCGTGGGTTTTCAGGCTCTAAGAAAATTTGTTTTGATAATATATTTTTATTTCTACCATGTTTATTTTTATCATGATAGACCTCGCTAAGGTAGCCGGTGTGGTTTATTTTTATCTGAGGGATAGCAATTAAAAAATCATTGTCTGCATCCAGATATTCATGAACTTTACCTCTATATTTTAAGGATGGTCGCTTTTTGAAAATTCTGGCATTGTTAGTTAAATACGTCCCATTCAAATTATCGATGAACGGGGCATATAAACGATCACTATCTTCATTAATTATCTTATAGAACTCATCTTTAAATATAGGCCTGCAAACCTCATCAATATACTCATCCGCATCGAGGACGATACACCACGGGTTTTGAGTAACAGAAATACCATAGTTTCTTATTTCAGAGAAGTCGTCATTCCACGATGTCTTATATAATACAACCTTGGAAGTATAACCTAATACTTTTTCAACTGTATTGTCAGTAGATCCTGTATCAACTACGACTATTTCATCGACCAAGTCTATAACTGAGTCAATGGCAGTCGATATCGTATTCTCTTCATTGTAAGAGAGTATTAATGCGCTGATCCCTAATATATCATTTTTTGAATTTTCCAATGTGGATGTTAACCCTAGAGGGGTGTCCATATTTTGTTTTAAAAAGGCTATACCAAAACTGTCATTCTGCATAAAAGTAGCAATTAATAACGGCGAGATATCATCATCTAATTCCAATACTTTATATGATAATGCCAGTAATACCTCGCAAATTAGCCGTGGGCCAGTAAGCGATTGTGTTACAAAATTAGTTTTTCTAAACTCGTCATATCTGTACTCAAGAAGCCTGGCAAGATAACCATTGTTCTTGCTGTTTGTTTTTATATTAAATAATGCATTATTTTTTTCAATGTATCTATATCTCTTCTTTATAGACATCAAAATTATCATTAATGCTTTTGATTTTGCACAAGAACAGATGATGTTATTAAAATACACACCATTTAAAAAAACAAGAGAACTTAATGAAAGGAAGTTTTCATAAACTAACACATCCCCTAACGGCTTTATTTCTTTTAATGAAAATGTTGATAAGTCATTAAATATGCTATTAGTTATCTGATCTTTGACATTACGAGGAGTATCATGGATAAGATTGATGTAATGTTCTATATTGTCGGCGATTTTATTATCATTATTTAGCTTGCTTAAAACGCCTTCAGACTTTGCCAATGCTAGATTTTCATCATTTGAGTATTTAGCTGATGAGATTAACTTATTAGTCTCCAAAAAAATATTATCTAAGTAAGGTAATGTGTCAATATCAATATAAATACCACCAAATTTATAGAGTAATATTAATCTAACAATGTCACTGGCACAGGTGAGATTTCCTCGCAGTATTACTTCATAGTAATAATACTTCTTGTACTCTTCAAATTCATCAGTAAATAGCGAAGGGATATCTTTGTCATGTAATAGAATATTATTATAGGTGTTATAACCTTTTCCTGAAAAGACCTTTTTATTGATTGTTTTTGATATTTTATTTTTGATTAAGAATGAATTGGCAACAACATTAAAATTTTTATCATGGGTTATATTATTGACTATATAATGATAGGCTTTATTTTTTAATTTTAATAGACTTAGCTCTGGATTGTCACATTTATTTTCTTTTATGTGTTCTTTAAGTGTGTTGTGGAAATCTAAGCAGGAAGAACTGGATGGATCACTCCATAGATTAAATGTTTTTTCTGGATTTGTTTTTATCCATAATTCAATATATTCATAATGTGTTTTTGTTAAGTCACCAATCCATAGGAAATGAATGATGTTGGGTACGGCCTTTTTTCCGGACTGTAATGTGGCTAATGCACTTAGTGCATTAGCTTTTAGCAGGTCATCGCTATCCAGCTCAGGGTATTGATGATGGAAATCATTAATCCCTTTTCGTAGGGCCGCGACCACATCATTTTTATTAACACTATCACGTGCGGGATTACTCAGTCTTACGTCCATGTGTTGATGAATCCTTTCTATCTGATTAATGACTCAATGACCGAAGATACAGAAGACACTTTAATATCTTTGTTGAATTCATTATTCGATTTTGAATTTTCATCAGTCTGTTTTATCAATTCTCCGATCGCTTCATTTTCATCTTTTGCTTCAATTTCAATATTTATTTTTTCAAAACCATCACTCAATAAGTTTTTAATTTCATTGGTGCTAAGCTTGTTTTTTTCAAAGATTTTCAATTCTATATCTTTTTTATAAAAAACATAAGAAGGCATTTTTTTCTCCTTTTAAGCTGTACAGAATGCAATATCACTCTGTACAGTATATTTAGACTCTATTAGTTACGCCCATGACCGCTTTCAGCACGACCACCACCAGTACAGCCACCACCTGAACTTAGAGAACCGGGGTTACCAAAGTGATTTGCCTGACTTCCACTACCCCTATTTGAGGTTTGATAGTTACGGTCTTGAGAATTGCTCCCGCTGTTACCTCCCTGGGAGCTACTGCCACCACTCGAACCAGAACAGCCGCTACCTGAGCTGCTAGAGCCACAACTTCCAACACCAAATCCGCCAGCGATATTATCGTACTGAGTAGTCGATATTTCCTTCATAATCGTCCCTTATTAAATGTCATTCAATTTGCTTAGCATCTGGATATATTTGTAAGGGTTTTGTTAAAAACACGCCCTCACTTTTAATTTACTCTTAACATTCGCTTAAAGGGTAATCAATATTTGTAACTAAGGGTTACTACATTTCTTTTGGCGCAGTGAAAGCGAAGTTGCGATTTGACGACATTTAGCCATCAATAGTTTTCAATTCTCGTTATGGCCCACGGAAAGCTGCTTATGGCGCAGTTTTCTTTCTCGCTCTGGATGGGTTTGAATGATAACCGTTTAGATATATTTGATACCGCAGCTACGCTTGATGATAAAGATCGATTAGTCATTGCTAAATGATTAGCCGTTCCATTTTAGCCTCAATGAAAAGGCGTTTTTTACATCTTGGCTCTTTTGGGGTAAACCCAAGAGGAAAGCGTTAGGGCAGAACAGGGGGCAGGAGAAACATAAATTAGACGTTGGTCTGGCATAACGATAGAATATCACCACGCAGAATAAAGGAGATAATGCGGTGACAGAATCAGAAATGGAAAATAAACTGTTGGATAACGGCTTTACGGCCAAGAATATTGCGCACATGCGGAAAATAATTTCGCGTGATGACACACAAAAAGAAACTTATTCCAGTTTACTCAAAGACCTTAAGAAGCGTTTTTTTGCGGGGTGTTTGATTTGTGCGATTTTCCTTACTGTTTTAGTTATTTTCATTATTAAATATTCAGTCAGTGAAACGTCAAGTTACCTTATTGTCATGTTTTTTGGCTTGTTTGCTACTTATTATATAATCCCAATGAATCTGGCGTGGAAATCATACCGATATCTTTGCAAGGAGGAATAACCCTCCTTTTTATCTATTTTTTTTCGTATTTCGAATTATCATCTGAATAGGTGCTGCCGATAACTCTTAATTTATTTGCGGCCTTAACTCCTTGTATAGCAAGGGCTGGCTTACTCATGCTGTTTATTTTTCGGTAGTAATCGGATGGGATATATTTATACAATCGCCACGCATCGGGTTTTAATGACAATTTTATGACACCATAGAATGACGTCGTTAAATCTGCCGTATAATAGGCCAACATACCGGTTTTTCTTTCAAATCCAAAGAATTCAGCCGTTCCCATATAAGCATCCTGCATAAAGTCTGTAGCATTTTCATTGCCTTTCAATCTTTCTATAGCCGCAATAGAACTACTGGCACCATTTAGTATTAAATGAACACCGACAATAGTACCGACAACATTTCCTGTCGCTATTGAACCAGCAATGATCCCCAAACCGGCTACTAACTGCATACCACCTAAAATCACCGCTATTCCATCAATAACATAGCCGACAACTTTATCATGCTCTTCAATTTTAGCGGATATATATACCCTCGCCTGTTTTAATGAGAGCATACTGTCTTGCCTGGAAAGGTGATAGCATTCCATTTTCAAGTTATCTATCCCTTCTTTGCACTCGTTGTCTGTTCTGGCGTTCCGTATAAAGGTAAGATTTTTTTGCGCAAACTCTTTGATATCATTCTCAAATTTCATTCTCAAGAAAACATCTTTTATATTATTAAACGAAACTCTTCTTGAGAGATTGATTAAGTTATCAGCCTCTATTTTTGCCATTGCATAAAAATAGTTATTATTTCTTGATTGCAAGCTCAAACCAATATCCATTTGCTCACTCCTTTGTTTATGGGGGCAATCTAACGAGGTATTATATCTATAGATAGAGCCTGTTCCTCTATGCATTCTATAATTTTAGGATTATTGCCCTATTAAAACAGGATATATTCAGATGTTTCTTAATACATTTGGCACTCTTCGTGTAAATCCAACCGAAACGGCTTTAGTGAGATGTTTCGGAAAATAATCAATCTACCCGCCAGGCTTAACCATTGCACCGAACGGGGGATTGAGAAGGCTACTGGTTATTGGCGAGCGAAGCTCACCTTAATTTGGTTGCCATCCTGATTAAATGATTTGTGTTCACCAGGGGTCATCATACCCGTCCAATTAATTTGTTTATGATCTCGTATGGCCTGGAAACGTACACTGTACTCTTCCTCCTTCTTAGTGATTTGAACCGTCAGTAACTCTGAATCTCCGCTACTTTTAGCATGATAAGTCTGTGGGACGATAAGCCCGATCCCCTGAATCGGAAAATGTAACCCGTTAATATCTACCTTCACCCAGAACGTTTCATGCGGATCAGCGCAGTCCCTTACCGTTTGTTTGGGTTCACCAAATGCTTGGAAGGTGACAGTCGAGCAAAGATCCTGGTTCACTGTGGAGGCATTGGCTGAGCTTGAAATGATGAGGGCGAGAGCTGAAATGATTATCTGAAGTTTCATAAAAGACCATGTTTTTTTAAGGTTATTAGATTTCATCGGCAGCAAACAAATAAACTTGAGAGAAGGATCACATGACCAGACATCAGCTAAGGCACCGACTGTAAGAAAAACACCGGAATCATAGAGGCAAGATGGCATGAGTCAGCACAGATTTATTGAGGTTTGCGGCCCGTTATATAGGAATACTCCCCATAAGCTAACATGCCATACGATACCGCAGTGATCACTATATCCCTATGAATAGTATCGGATTACCATGTCAGCAAAAAAGAGACAGCAACCCAATAAAACAAGACATAAGTTCGTCTACATGAATGGATACTTCAAATTGTGGCTGATATGGCCTGTGTTTGCTACGTTGTCGGGATCAGACTGAGGAAAGAAGGTTTGCTAGCTTGCGGCTTGCGATTAGGTAGGAGTAAGCGTCTGGTTATGTAGCGATCAAAAAAGGCTCCTTTTTGGGGAGCCTTCTTTAAAAAAGAATTTTTCGCATTCCGACCATCGTTGAGTAGGGGCGGGTGCTTACACAAATAGAGTTGCCTCTGGATGAAAAGATTACGGCACATTGACCGAGCTGTCAACAGTTTTACAAGTCGATGACATAGTTACAAAAGGTTTTAAAGAAAGAAATGGTGTGAGTATACTTTTAGCCACATCATGAGGAATAAATATAATGACGATAGCAGCAATTACCGAATCCCTTTCTACGCCAAGATTTGCTACATATCAGCTGCCAATCTTAGGGGGAACCTCACCAGAGCAATGTCTAGGGGTCTATCTTTGGAATAAGCAGTTAGCTAGCGCCTTTCTTCCGGCCCTTCAGATTGTAGAAATCTCACTGAGAAATGCGATCCATCAAGCATACGTGGCTTCACTCTATCTTGATATAGAGAACAATCATCCTCAAAATACATGGGATGCTAAAAAGGCTGAAGCGAGGGGATGGTTTATTACTACCTTTACTGAACAACGAAACCGCCTAGCTTGGCAGCAGATTAAGATGGCAAAAGATCGTTTGATAATTGATAAAAAACCTCTAACACCAGAAAATATTTTACCGAAACTCACTTTTGGATTTTGGGTATCTTTAGTAAAGAACTCATTTGATGTACAGAAAGCATCATATTTAACATTATGGCCTAATTTGCGAGGCTCTGTTTTTCCGTATGCTTTGGATTCAGTGACAAATACGCCATTATCTATTAATAGCATAGGGAACACATTGCAAGATATTAATAAAATAAGAAACCGCCTATCACACCATGAACCATTATGGAGACATAAGGATGCGTATCAAGTTGAAGATATCATTAATGCCGTTATAAATAAGTATGATCTTTGTTTGAAAGTTATTGGTTGGATTAATCCTTCAAATTTAAAATTGTTAAGTCTTATCGATAATAATAGGAAGATGGCAGAGTTATGTAGTCTTCATTCTCTTTGGCTTAATAAGCAATTGCCCGTTGGTTTATCGTCATTACCATCACAAACAGATTGGATTGGACAAACCTTACTTGACACGACTCATACTGGTGAGGTGATCAGTGTATTCCCAAATGCAATTATGATTAAAAGTGATAAAAATAGAGATATATTCTATTCTGACCGTGCCGAATGTGATGGTGATATTGCGGATTATATTATAGGTGCTAAAGTTCATTTTTATCCTGAAATAAGCAAAAGAAAACATGCAAATGCAAAAAAAGTATCACATTTGTGATATAGATATAGGCCCCAGTTATGGGGCTTGGTAATTGATTTGTTTGATATATTATCGTTCGATTTTGCTACAGCTTTTATATATTTCGAAGTTCTCTATATGGATTGCATCCAATAATAAGTGAAGGCATATATCTATATTCAGCCAGGAGGTAAAAAACTGGGCTAACTAAGAGCGTTAGCCCATCCCTGGTGCATGGTGCAAAAAGGAAAATCATATGTGTCTAGTACATCTAAACAACTCTGATGTTAAGGGATGCTAAACATTACGTCAACATTAGTTGATGGCTAACATAAAATGATCCCATATCGCCTCAAATCAGCTCGATTGAGGGCCGGAATGACACAAGAACGTTTAGGTGTTCTCGCTGGAATTGATGAGTCAACAGCTCGATCAAGGGTATCCCACTATGAGACAGGAACGCATAAACCAACGTATGACACAATGTGTTTGTTCGCGAAGGTTCTTGATGTACCAGAGTGTTATTTCTACATATTGGATGATGGCTTTGCGGAGTCTGTTCTGAATCTTTATTACACATCCAAGTAATATTTATTTATAGGCGGTTCTATCTGACGGTCGCTAAGTAAAATGCCGTGTAGACAATATATCGAACGCCCCGAACGATACATCATTTACCGGCATTTTCTCTAGTATAAATTATTTATGATGACTTAACTATTAACGCAGACGAAATCGATAATGGTACTCGCTGATTCAATTATTTTTTCATCATTTTCAATATCATTTGGAGAAAGTGTACAAATGCCAATTTCTGCGCCATTAAGCATATTGCTTTTAATTGAATATACAATGTCATTATTTTTATTTTTCAATGAGTCATCATAGAAAATGACACCTAGCAAAGCTGTACGGGATTCAACACTGCAAACTACCATGTCGATAGGGTTATACGAGATGTATCTTATTGTTGCCTGATCGAACCCTTCAGCGTTAGCTATAACTTCATTTAACCTTGGTTTTAGCAGAATGAAGTATTGGCTCTTATCGAGGGTTTTATCTAACTCTTGATAGAGTTTTAGTATATTTGAGCTTATAACTTCCTTCCTCTGTAGATTGTAGGATTTAAGCATTCTTTGTTTTTTTCTGTATACAGTAAAGTACCAGAAGGCCAAGGTCATAGTCGCTATAGCTAGAAAATTGATTACAGTATCATTCATATATTATTTTCTCTTTTTACATAGTTTGTCTATTTTTTCATGAAGTATGAATTTTGCCTTATTTACGCCGACCGCTTTCCCATCCTGCATTTCACTTTTTAACTCTGCAAATTCTGCCGATGTGGAGATACTATTTAGTTCTGCGACGGTAATATTTCTATTGCAGCTTTGTGTAAAGGCCATGCTCGCCATGTTTATTGCGCCTTTGTCACTGTAATTTAATCCTCCGTAGCTACTTAAATATCTAACTGTTCTCTCTTGTTCACTGGTGTTAGCGCTTGCTGTACTGGTTATTAGCGACAGCAGGAAGAGTGATAAATATTTTTCCATGATATAAATTTGTATCATTCCAATTTAAAAAAAAACAAGCCGCAGCCTGCTACATTTTGTGCATGCACAAAAGCCGGTATTTAACGTTTCTTTCCAATAGGTGTATAGCGATTCCCACCAGAGGAAATTAAGTTAAATCTCTCTCTTGAAGCTTTTCGGTCTAAAGCCTGTTGATTCAGTGACGAATCATTCAGGGAGTCAGCTTTTATGGCTTGGCCCAGCTTTTTGTATGTAGCCGGATTAAAGAAAGATTTAAGGTATGCTTTCAACAATCTTCTGGATTTCCTTAACAGAAATCTAAGGTCAGACCAGAATGTAAACTTTGAGGCTTTTTTGCTCATATTTGAGTCCTCCTATACTTTATATAACACTTATCTGTCATGTTTTCAAGTGTAAGCCGTGAATAAACACGGCTTATTTGCACTTCATTATTACTTTTTACCTACGGGTGGCATATCTGATTTTGACCTGGTTTCTCCTTTAACTGGTGGCATAGTTGAAGGTGATGTGCTGCTTTGCTGAGTCATACCCTGTGAAGATTGAATCTCAGAACTCGATGTATCGGCGCTCACTCTTGGCGGGGCTTGTACTTTAACTTCTCTTACTATGGTTTCCGGTTCAC